>NZ_JAYFPU010000197.1:0-5203 GCF_034927525.1 Christensenella sp. | reverse complement strand
CCCGATAAGACGGAGATGTCAGCGGCGCTGCCTGACGCCTTGAAGCGTGTAAAAGAGATGAATATCGATACCTTAACGCCCATCGAGGCGCTGAACTTGGTCTATACGATCAGAAAAGAGCTTGACAATGAATAACAGGATTCATGTATTGGATGAAAACGTATATGCGCGTATCGCGGCAGGGGAGGTCGTTGTTAATCCGGCTGCCGTGGTCAAGGAGTTGATGGAAAACTCCATCGATGCAGGCGCGACCTCCATTACCGTTGAAATAGCCGATGGCGGAAAAACGCTCATACGCGTTACGGACAACGGCTCGGGCATTGTCGCCGAAGACGTACCTCTCGCGGTACAAAAGCATGCCACCAGTAAAATCAGTAGCTTAAGCGACCTCGGCAGCATTGGTACGCTCGGGTTTCGCGGCGAGGCGCTGTGCAGCATGGCTGCCGTATCACGTTTTAGCATGCAGACGCGTACTGCACAAAGCAGCGAAGGCACTGTGCTTACAGCAAGCGGTGAAAGTGTGCCGGAAATCCATGCGGCGGGCTTGCCGGAAGGAACGACTGTGCGCGTAGAGAATCTGTTTTACAATATTCCGGCACGCCAGAAGTTTTTGAAGAATACGGCGCGGGAAACAACAAATGTCACGTCGGTTGTGACCAAGCTGATTTTTTCCAGACCTGATATTTCCGTCAAATATATCAGTAACGGCAAACTTGTTTATCACAGCCCCGGAAGCGGAGAGCTGACGGACGCACTGATGACCGTTTACGGCAAAGAGATCAGACACAAAATGCGCCCTGTTGCGTACAACGAGGATGATATCAGCATCAGCGGATATCTTTCCAATCCAACGTTTCTTTACAAAAGTACACACCATATTTGCATGTACTTGAACGGGCGTTTTATCCGCTCCAAAGACTTGCAGTCTGCACTCATACGGGGCTATGGGGAACGGTTGCTGCGCGGGCACTATCCGTTTGCCGTCCTTCACATCCATATCCCGTTTGCTAAGGCAGATGTCAATGTGCATCCAAACAAGTTGCAGGTCATGCTTTATGAGGAAGCAAAAGCGATCAACGCAATGGAGCGCGCGGTGAAAAGCGCGCTTGCCAATACCCAGCCCCCGGTACTGGAAGATGTAGGCGCCAAGACCGCTATCAATATCAAAAGCACATACGAACCACCGGCAGAAGACGTAACGTATCCTGCATTTCGTCCGGCAGAGAAGCTGTATGATAAGCCTGCCGCAAAAGCGGCGCAGACGGTGGATCACGTCCTGCCTCACAAGTATGAGCAGGCCAAACCGTTCGACAAACTGATCGACGAAGTGAAGACATTCCACGAGGAAACGCATGAGCAGCTTGAGATTGAGGATGTGCGGAAGCTTTGCGACTATCATATCATCGGTCAGGCATGGAACACTTTTTTGATCGTCGAAAGCGGACAAAATTTATACCTGATTGACCAGCACGCCGCACACGAACGCATCAATTTTGAGCGCATGAAGCGGGAGGCAACAGAAGGCACAGCCGCTTCGCAGACACTGATGATGCCTTATGCAATGAGCTTATCGTCGGAAGACCATGCGCTGCTCCTCAAAAACGAAGAACTGCTTCGTGCGTTGGGTTTCGATTTTGAAGAATTCGGTGCGATGACATTAAAGTTTACCGCATTTCCCGCACAGGTAAACCGCAGCAGCGCCGAAAGCCTTATGGAAGATATTTTATATGAGTTACGTAATTCTCCGGAAAATATTCTATTGTTGCGCGAGCAGGTCATCCGCGCTTCGTGCCGCTATAGCATAAAGGCTGGTTATGCGCTCTCAGATGAGCAGATCGCGGAGCTGATGTCAGAGATCACCGCGCTCGACGCGATCCCGCACTGCCCGCATGGCAGGCCTATCGCCATCGTTCTCACCAAAAACAACTTACAAAAAGGCTTCAAGAGGATCGTATGAAAAACGACGTTTACATCGTAGCAGGTCCTACGGCTTCAGGCAAAACAGCTGTGGGCATAGAGCTTGCAAAGCAAATGAACGGAGAAATCATCTCCGCAGATTCTATGCAGATATACCGCGGTATGGATATCGGTACGGCAAAACCGTCTATGCACGAGCGGCAGGGCGTCGTGCACCATCTTATCGACATCGCCGAGCCGGACGAGCCCTATTCCGTCGCAATGTTTCAAAAAGCTGCCACCGCCTGCATCGAGGATATTTTGAGCCGCGGTAAAACGCCTGTTGTTGTTGGCGGAACAGGACTATATTTGAATGCGCTGACCTATGAGCTGGATTTTACAGAGACTTCGCACGATCCTGTATTGCGTGAAGAATTGATGCAAAAGGATGCAGCGGAGCTTCATCAAATGCTTTTTGAACAGGACGAAGCTGCTGCCGGGCGCATCCATCCCAACGACAAAAAGCGGATCGTTCGACGGCTGGAGATACTGAAAAACGAGGGTGACCGTTCAGAGTACCAGTTCCGTAAGCCCAATGAAGCATATCGCTTTATTATGGCAGGTCTTACAACAGACCGTGCTGTATTATACGAGCGTATCAACGAGCGTGTCGACCGTATGGCAGGGCAGGGGCTGGTGGGGGAAGTAACGGCGCTTGCACAAAAATATACGGCTGCACCCACCTCTATGCAGGCAATCGGCTATAAGGAGCTGCTTCGTTATCTGCAGGGGGATATCACGCTCGAGCGCGCGATCTACGAGATCAAGCGCAACTCGCGGCATTATGCAAAACGTCAATGGGTATGGTTTCGGCGTGACGAACGCATTACATGGTACGATACCGCAGAATATAATAACGATGCCTCACTGATCGCACAAGCCATCATGCGGCAGGGCAATCATTTTTGATTTGGAGTATACTTTTATGGATCTGAAAGAATATATTTGTCAGCATTTTAAAATAAACGCCGCTCTTATTGATTTTGTGAACGACTGCGAACGCGACGTACGCCACGTTTTTCATGGTTTTGAAGATGTCGCGCAGGCAAATCAGTTCAAGGTAATTGACGCTTTTCAAAAAAACAATGTTTCTGCACGTCATTTTTACGCTTCCACCGGTTATGGCTACGGAGACGAGGGAAGGGACAAGCTTTCTCAGGTGTTTGCCGATGCCTTCGGGGCAGAGTCGGCAATCGTTTCTCCTATGCTCATGAGCGGCACACATGCGATCTCTACCGCATTGTTTGGGCTGCTGCGTCCGGGAGATACGCTGTTTTCGTTGACGGGGGAGCCGTACGATACGCTGCTTTGTACGCTGCGCGGCGCAAGCGGGTCGCTTGCGGAATACGATATCAAATTCGACAGCATCCCGCTTAGAGCAAACGTCAGCATCGATATACAGGCGGCAATCGAGCAGATCAAACGCGATCCATCCGTCAAAGTAGTCTATTTTCAGCGCTCCACCGGGTACGAAATACGCCCGGCCTTTACAACGGATTATCTCGCAGGAGCGATCGAACGCATCAAAGAAGTATTTCCTGAAAAAATTATCATGGTAGACAATTGCTACGGTGAATTCGTTTGCACAGACGAGCCGACATCGCGCGGCGCAGATATCATTGCCGGATCGCTGATCAAAAACCCGGGTGGCGGCATTGCGCCAACGGGCGGCTATATCGCCGGGAAACAAGAGCTGATAGACAGGATCGCCGGGCGTTTTTCTGCGCCGGGGATCGGTACTGAGATCGGCTCCTATGCTTTTGGATACCAGCAATTTTATCAGGGCTTTTTTATGGCGCCGCACACCGTGTGTCAGGCTTTAAAAGGCGTATGCCTTGCCGCGCGCGTGTTCGAACGTCTTGGCTATGCAACGCAGCCCGCTTTTGACGCACCCCGCGGCGATATCACGCAATCCATCGTCTTCGGCAGCGAACAACCCCTGACAGACTTTGTACGCGGCATACAGCGCGCCTCAGCCATCGACGGCAATGTCGTACCGTATGCGTGGGATATGCCGGGTTATGACGATCAGGTGATCATGGCTGCCGGTACCTTTGTGCAGGGAGCATCCGTAGAACTAACAGCAGATGCGCCCATCCGCGAACCATACGCCGCTTATTTGCAGGGAGCGCTTACGTATGAACACGCAAAACTGGGCATATTATACGCCCTGCAGACCATGAATATTCAGTTATAATATATTGTATGAGATCGACTATTTTCGCAGCTTGACGGCCTTTGATGCGCGTCTGCGGTTGTTTTCCGACATAGCGGCATAATGTTTTCGGGTCGTATTTACGTCCTTATGTCCGAGTACATCCGCCACAAGATAAATATCGCCCGTTTCGTCGTAGAGCATCGTGCCATATGTACTGCGTAGTTTGTGCGGCGATATTTTTTTTAAGGGACTCACGATGCGCGCATATTTTTTTACCATCAACTCCACGCTCCGCACAGACATCCGGTTCCCCTGCATGGAAAGAAAGAGAGGGGAGGAGAGGGCATAATTGCCTCTGTCTTTGCGCTCATCGAGATATGTGCTTAGCGCCTGCGCCGTCTCGTCGTCAAAATAAAGCATCACTTGATTGCCGCCTTTGCGCGTAACGGTAAAACAGCCGTTTTTGAAATCCAGATCAGAAACATTCAGGGACACAAGCTCGGAAACACGTATACCCGTCGTCAAAAACAAAGTCAAAACCGCCAGATCGCGCACGGCATTTTTTTTATGATATTGTTTTTGTTTTTCTGTAAGCTGTGCGCCACTTTCCACAACGTCCAGCAGATCGGCCACTTCATCGGCTTCCAAACGTATGATCGCTTTTTCATGTAATTTCGGCGTATCAAGAAGCTGACATACATTTTCCTTCAAAACACCTTTTTTATAATAATGCTTAAAGAATGAACGCAGACAGGCGACTTTTCTTGCTTTGCCGCGTTCCTGGTTCGTTATAAACTTTTCATCATCATCCATAGAGGCATATAAGTTAAGATAGTCTAAAAAGAGATACAGGTCATCAACTGTAATAGAGGCCAGATCATCCTGCGTCAAATCAGAAACTTTTTTGTTCTCAAAACGCGGGAGTTCTTTGATCAGAAACTGAAAAAAGATTCTTAAGTCAGCCGCATAGTTGACACGCGTGAGGATCGTCGAATTGTTTTCCATCGCAATAAAAAAACTCGTCGTGTAAGACGGCAAGTCACGCATGATCTCACGCAGCTTCAATGTCATTTTCTGGTTCAAGTCCTG
>NZ_JAYFPU010000264.1:0-2843 GCF_034927525.1 Christensenella sp. | reverse complement strand
TACCCCATCAGGCAAAGAACTATGACGACATGGTTGAAAAGGTAAGAATCCTAATCGAACAGGTTAAGGAATCGAAAGAACCAGGAGGTAATGTGTTATGATCGTACTGTATGGTGTACTATTAGTGGTTGCATCGTATTTCATCGGGAATCTGGATTTTGCTTATATCGTCGTGAAGGCAGTGCGCCATGAGGATGTGCGGACTTATGGCAGCGGCAACGCAGGCACCACCAACGTCCTGCGGACCATGGGGCTGAAATACGCCATTCCCGTTTTTCTGCTGGATGCCCTGAAGGGTACGGTGTGTATCCTTGCCGCCCGGTTCCTGGTGGGGACCTTTGGGTTGAGCGACTACTTTATCGCCGCTGCCGGAATCGCCGTTATCGCTGGGCATAACTGGCCAGTGTGCTTAGGCTTCCGTGGTGGGAAGGGGACCGCTACTTCCATTGGCGTGTTCCTGGCCCTGGACCCCTTAGTGGCGGTCCTGGCCATCGTTGTAGGGCTGATCTTCCTGGCTATTTTTAAGATGGTATCCTTAACGTCTATCACGGGGATGGTGGCCCTGCCCATCGTAACCCTCATTATCCGGGGCTTTGCCTTTACGCCAGAGCTGCTGCTGGCACTCTTCCTCTGCGTTTCCACCGTCTTTCAGCACCGATCCAATATCAAGCGGATCATGGCAGGGACAGAGAGCAAAATCGGCCAGAAGGTGGATATGAATAAAAAGTAGTTTAAGTTTAGGAGGTCTTCACTTTGATGGAGACCTCTTTCTTTATTTTTTGAAGATTGTGGGAAGTGAGTAGGGTAATATATTATGATTTGGTGATATTTATGTAAACAATGAGAGTATCGGGTCAAATTGAGTCAGAATCGGGTCAATCGCGTTGACTCGATTGACCCGATTTGTTATAATATGACCAGAAAATTGAAATCAAAGGAGATGGTGTGATGCTTTTTCGGGAAAGTGAGACCATAGAACTTAAAGAGGTTGTTGTAGACGATATAAAAAAGGAAATCATTGCTTTCGCTAACTGTGATGGCGGTAAATTGTATGTTGGAGTTCAGAATAATGGCACGGTAGTTGGACTGAATGATCCTGATAACACCTCCTTGCAAATTAGCAATATGGTTAGAGACGCAATTAAACCGGATCTGACCATGTTCCTGCACTATAAAACAATAGAGGAAGATGAGAAAAGGATTGTTGTTGTAGATATTCAACGTGGAACAGATCGCCCTTACTATATTGCAAAGAAAGGAATGCGTCCAGAGGGCGTGTATGTTAGGCAGGGGTATTCCTCCGTTCCTGCCACTGACACAGCAATTCGGCGTATGATCAAGGAAACGGATGGAGACCGTTTTGAGGCTATGCGATGTTTAAATCAGGAACTTACATTTGGGGCCACCAAAAAAGAATTTGGACTTCGAAGAGTAGACTTTGGTTTACAGCAAATGCATACTTTGAAGTTGATTGATCACGATGGTCTTTATAGTAACTTGGCTCTGCTTTTATCCGATCAATGCATCCACACCATCAAGGTTGCTGTTTTTCAGGGAATGGATCAGACAATTTTTAAGGATCGCCGGGAGTTTACTGGATCGCTGATTCAGCAGATGAACGAAGTGTATGATTTTATCGACTTCCGCAATCAGACCCGTGCGACCATAGAAAAACTGCTACGAATCGATGTCAGGGACTACCCAGAAATTGCTGTCAGAGAAGCGTTGCTAAATCTTCTGGTCCATCGCGACTATTCCTTTAGTGCCAGTGCACTGATTAGTATCTATATTGACCGGATAGAGTTTGTGTCTATCGGTGGATTAATGCCGGGAATTGATTTGGAAGATGTTATGGTAGGCCTTTCTGTTTGTAGAAATCAAGATCTTGCAAATGTGTTCTACCGACTCCATTTGATTGAGGCTTACGGTACCGGAATGGGTAAGATTATGAGAGCATACGAAGGCATGGAAGAAAAACCTATCATTGAAACTACTAAGAATGCCTTTAAAATCATACTACCTAACATTAACGCAAAGTATGAAATAAAAAGTGTCTCGATACCCCCAAAAGAAGCAATAACAAATCCTGATTCAGGGAATAAACAAAAGTTAAGCGATGAAGAAGAAAGAATATTGGAATATACCCGAGCTCACGGTGCTATAACAAGAAATGATGTAATCAGACTAATGGAAGTGAGTACATCTACCGCTTCTAGACTAATCAGAAAACTGGTAAAAAGCAACCGACTAAAGCAGAATGGAAAAGCAAGAAATACCCACTACACGATTAAAAAATAGTTAAAAGACTATGTGAAACAGCCGATTGGAAAAACCAATTGAGGGGTGTTACCATCAGTGTTATACTTAGCTATATACATTGGACAGACGAAACAAAAATTCAGAACAATAAAAGGTGGTAGCCGGTGCAGACATTTTTAAATCGTTATTTTTTTCCACCCCATGTAACACCACAGAATCGGGTGTTTTCACCAGAGCATTTTATTTTATCCGGGCTGATCATCCTGGCCATTATCTTTATCATTCGGCTCCAGACAAAACGCAATGATTCGGCATTCAGCCAACGGCTTCTGTATGGCTTGGGGGCAACCATGCTGTGCCTTGAAATCTTCCGGGTGAGCTGGCTGACCACCTTCTACGGATGGGATTTACGCAACCTGCGCTTTGACTGGTGCAATCAAGTTTGTATGGTGCTGCCTTGGATCATCCTCTTTAAATGGAAGAAGGCCTATCCCTTTATCGATGTGCTCTCCATCATCGGCGGGTCCATGGTCCTTCTATATCCCCTCTGGGTATTTTACGACTATGCGGGGATCCATATCATG
>NZ_JAYFPU010000361.1:0-4460 GCF_034927525.1 Christensenella sp. | reverse complement strand
CATCAGATCAGGCATGACGCCGCAGTCCTCAAAGATGGAAAGCCCTCCATCTACGGCGATCTTTAAGTCGGCAGACTGCAAGTGCTTGCGCGCAAACTCTTTTGATGGTTTTTCTCCGGCGGCAGCCAGTACGGCACGCATCCGTTCTAACCCCTCAAACGGCTCACAGCGGCAACCGGATCCTCGGCATTAAACACTGCACTGCCCGCAACCAATACGTTTGCGCCTGCGTCTATGATCGTTTTACAATTATCAAAGGTAACACCGCCATCGATCTCGAGTTCGATGTCTTTTCCTGTGGCGGTGATCATTTTGCGCAGCTCTGTTATTTTACCAAGCACTGCCGGAATAAAACTTTGCCCGCCATAGCCCGGATTAACAGACATCAGCAATATCAGATCCACATCGTCCATCACATACTTCAGTGTTTCCAGAGGAGTCGCCGGATTGAGCACTGCGGCGGCCTTTACGCCACACCCGGAAATCTGTTTGAGCGTACGCTGCAAATGGTTCGTTGCCTCCACATGTACGGAAATGATGTCAGATCCGGCTTCTGCGAAGCGCTCTACATAGCGCTCGGGCTGTTCGATCATCAAATGTACGTCAAGCGGCGCTGCCGCCACCTTTTTGACCGCGCTGATCATCTGGAACCCAAACGTCATATTGGGCACAAACATGCCGTCCATCACGTCGCAATGTACATAGTCCACGCCTGCCCTGTTGAGCATTTCAATGTCGCGTGCCATGTTGCCAAAATCTGCTGATAAAATCGAAGGTGCTATCTTGATCATTCTTTCCTCTCTCCAATCAGATTCAATAATTTTAAATATCTATCATAGCGTTCCGCGCTGATCTCCCCTGCTTCGAGGGCAGACTTTACAGCGCATTCCGGCTCTTGATCATGCATACAGGATGAAAAGCGGCATTCCCCGGCGTACTCCGTAAATTCACGGTAATACTGCCCCAGCTCTTCTTTTTTCAGATCGCCCATATCAAACATTGAAAACCCCGGCGTATCTACGATATAGGCGTTCAAATCCTTTAAATAGATCAGTTCCGCCTGCCTTGTCGTGTGCTTTCCACGTTCCGATTTTTTACTTAGCCCGCCTGTCTTAAGCTGAAGCTCCTCGCTTAGTGCATTCACAAGCGACGACTTACCTACGGCAGACTGCCCTGCGAGGCACACACACCGGTCGCGGATCACATCCTCCAAATCTTCGATCCCGTGATGCTCGAGCGCTGAAACATAAACGGTGTCATAATAAGAATATTGCTCGTTGATCACGTATGCGTTATCTTTGTTGAGGTCTGTTTTATTGATCGCAAGTACAGGATGGATACCCATGCGGTCTGCCTGAATGAGCAGCTTATCGCACAGCAAAAAATCGATATCCGGCTTATCTGCAGACACGACAAGGATCACACTGTCGATGTTCGCGACCGCCGGTCGAACCAGCTGGTTCTTGCGTGGCAGAATATCTTCGATTGCCCCGTACCCTTCAGACTGCGGTTCAAATTCCACATAGTCGCCTACACAAGGCACGATACCCTGCTTGCGAAACCGACCGCGCGCTTTGCATTCGTAAATCTCGCCGTTTTTATCACTTACATAATAGAATCCGCCGATTCCTTTGATAATCCTGCCCTGAATGATCAGTTGCCTCCTTGCACTCTGTTAAATGTTACACTTTGCGCGGTTGCTCTTGTGTCTTGCGTATCGTTGATGAATACAACCAAATTTCTGCTGAGCGTAGCATCCTTTGAATCAAAGACCTTCTCAACATCGAGCGCTATCGTCTGTTTGCCCGCCGCAAGCGTCTGGTCATATACGATATAATAAACAGAAATATCGTTGATCGAACCCTGAATTCCTATTTTGACCGAAGTTTCGTTGCTGGGGATCGTTACATCTATGGTTCCTGTATACGTATATGGCGCATAATCAAATTTCGAGATATGCAGGCTCAAGGGCCTGCTGACGATCTGTTCTGCCCCCGGTTGCGGGTTTTGCGACAGTACGACCCCGCCATTGGCTTCATTTGGCTCATCATAGATAAAGAACTTCTCCAGTCCTTCTGCCTTTAGCTGCGTCAGTGCGTCGCTGATCTGTACGCCCTGTACGTCCGGCAAGGCGATCTTTAACGTGTCCGGCGCTTTTTTGACGATTAGTATCACGCCGCCGCTTTGTGAAACGGATTCCCCTTCTTTCGGCTGTTGACTGACGACGGAATTGATCGGCGCATCGCCGTCTGTTTGCTCCAGCGTCTGGCTCACAGTGATCCCTTGTTCTGCCAACGTCTTTTTTGCCTGTTCGATATCCATCCCCAAAACATCGGGCATCACATCCGTACCCGTGCCGTTGCTCACGATCAGTGTGACCGGATCGCCCCGTTTCACTTCGGAGCCCGCGACCGGATCCTGCCGGATCACGATGTCCTTTTCCGCCTCCGAAGAGTATTCATAGGTAAAGGTTGGTTGGATATCTAAATTCCGTGTCGCTTCCAATGCGTTTTTTTGTGTCATGCCGACAAAATCCGGCAGTGGTTGCGGCTTCGAGCTATTAGCGCTGATCACGCCGCTCACCATAAATATGATCGCTACAATAACGGCCGCCGCTATTCCGTAGGTAATGAAAAGCTTGGTAAGACTCCTCTTGGAACGACGTGCATGCATTTCTTCCATATGCTGCTGTGTGCGCTTGCTTTCGGTATACCTGATATACGCGCCATCCGGCTCGCTTAAGCAACGCTGCAGGTCTTCGTACATATTGAATGCGGATTTATAGCGAAAGTGCTTATCCTTCTGTGTCGCCTTCCGGATGATCTTATTGACACTCTCCGGAACGCCTGAAACAAGCTTTGTTATGTCGGGCATTTCGTCATTGATATGCTTTAAGGCGATCGCTACAGAGCTGTCTGCGTCAAAAGGCACCTGTCCGCATAGCATCTCATAGATCAGGATGCCAAGGGAATAAATGTCCGAACGTTTGTCGGCGCGTTCCCCGCGCGCCTGCTCCGGCGAGAAGTAATGGACGGAACCCATAACGCTGTTATCTTCCACGGTGATCGTGTTTTGTGCAATGTTTTTCGCAATACCGAAGTCCGCGATATACGGTTCCCCTGTCATGTCTATCATCACGTTGTGCGGCTTGATGTCGCGATGCACAAAACCTTTCACATGTGCATATTCCAGCGCAAGACAAAGCTTTTTTGCCACACTAATCACATATTTTAGGGGCAACGGCCCGTTGATATTGATCAAATGCTTCAGCGTCTTGCCTTCGATCAAGTCCATAACGATATAATAAGTCCCCTGATCATATCCCGCGTCATATGCCCGGATAATATTCGCATGCCTTAACTTAAGGGAAGCCTGCACTTCTTTTTTGAAGCGTTGGATAAACTCCTCGTTTTCCGTCAACTCCGGCTTTAAGACTTTGACAGCGACCGTTTGCTTGGATTTTTCGTCGAATGCCTGATAAATGTAAGCGGAGCCACCGGCGTCTATTTGTTTGATCAGGCGATACCTGCCCGCAAGGAGCATATTCGGTTCAATCATACCGTTTTATCTCCTTCTTTTACCTGCTGCGCGATAACGACAGAAATATTGTCTTTACCACCGCCGTCAAGCGCGATATCCACCAGCTTATCCGTTTTATGGCTGAGACTCGAATTTTCCGATAATACCTGTTTTAAAACGTTGTCATCCGCATAGTTCGTAAGCCCGTCCGAGCATAAAAGGAGCATATCCTGATCCTGCCATGTGAATTCAAAGAAATCGACCTTCAAGTCTTTCATGCCAATGGCGCGGGTGATGATATTTTTGAAGGGATACTCAGAAGCGGCCTTCCCCTTGATCACGCCGCTGTCGATCAAATATTGCACATAGGTATGGTCGTCCGTCACCTTGCGTACCACATCACCGTTGAAGTGATAGGCGCGTGAATCACCCACCTGTGCAATGATGATATCGTCGCCCTTGATCGCGGCAAACGTCAGCGTCGTGCCCATACCATTGAGCAGCTCGTCCTTTTCCATCTCTGTTCTAAGGGCGGCATTGGCAAAATCTATGGCACGCAGGATATCGTCTTTTGTCAGTTCCGTCAAATGATGCTCGTCAATGTAACGGCGAATCGAATCACAGGTGATCCTGCTGGCGACTTCCCCAGCCGCGTGACCGCCCATCCCGTCCGCTACCATCATGTAGCACGGTTTTATATCCGTATGCAAATAAACGGTGTCTTCGTTGACTGTCCTTACCTTACCAACATGGCTTTTTGCTGACGTTTTCATGGATACCCCTTACTTTTTCGATTGATATTGCTGTTTCAACTGTCCGCATGCCCCCGCGATGTCCCCGCCCATAGACTGACGGACTGTCGCGCTGAGCCCCGCCTTTGTGAGCATATCACAAAATGCATAGACCCTGCGTTTGACAGGCGC
The DNA here is from genome assembly GCF_034927525.1 of Christensenella sp. NCBI lineage: Bacteria > Bacillati > Bacillota > Clostridia > Christensenellales > Christensenellaceae > Christensenella > Christensenella sp. The sequence continues at coordinate 18 of NZ_JAYFPU010000361.1, read as the reverse complement.
TTTCAAATCCAATCCAAT
>NZ_JAYFPU010000063.1:0-7299 GCF_034927525.1 Christensenella sp. | reverse complement strand
CATTTATAACTTCTCCATACTTAACAAGAATATCTCCATAGTGAACATTCATCACTTCGCCATCATTACCAAGTGCAGCTCTAGATAGTGTGTTATTTTGCAAAAAATTAAATATCTCATTGAACTTACGCTGTTCCCAATCATCCATAAACCCCGGGAACCGTAATTCCGGTACCCGTTCGCCGTCCCGGGGGAACATCTTTTGAAGCAGCCCTTTTTTCTTTAGCTGTAAGTGTGTTAGCTTGCGTTGGTGGAGGGTGATGAGATTATCAAAATTAGCTAGAAATGAACCGATTTTTTTCTGTTCTTCAAGTTTTGGAACAAAAATAATCTGCCTCAAAAAGTGCTTTGAATCTAGTTTGTTTGACGAATTTCCAGAAGAAGTGATGGAATGCGCATAAATTGGAGCCATTATATACTCTAATTGGATAGCGGATTTCCAATAATTATTATCATATACTTGTTTATGTCTGTATATTGGAAAAAGTTCAGAAACAACCCCAGCGCCTATGTCATTAACAACAAAACGGCCAAACTTGAAGTCTGCGTTTGGATGTCCTTCAAAAGCTATATCTCCTTTGCGCATTATATAAGTCCGCGTATCAATATTGTTCGATTGAACTTTTTCTGGGTCTTGAAAATACATCTTAGCAACTGAAATCCAGTGATCGCGTCCAAAGGAGCCATCATTCCTCTCGTTGACTTTTTCAAATTCTTCCCCCAACTTCCGTCCTTCCCAATTGTCAGTAAACCCCGGGAACCGTAACTTAGGCACCTTCCGCTTCTCTTCTTTCACTGTCATTCTCTCCTCCCTAACCTTCCGCCAGCTCATCAGCCAAGGCATAAATAGCATCTCTTAGCCCATTGCGGTATTTAATCTTACTGAGTCCCTGCACCCCTTCATCGTGGGCCAGGGTTTTATAATCCGTGCTGGCGGCGGCGATGATATCTCGGACTTTGCCGGTGTCGTCCAGGTCCTGGGCGCCGTAGCGGTGGTGGGCAAAGAGCCTTCGCATTTCGACGCTGGTGATGACGTCGATGATGCCCCATTTGATTCTGAAATCCTGGAAGATGCGGTCCAGGGTGACGGCGCCCGCTTCCTGGATGACGGTTTCACTGCTATCCAGTCGGGCGGGGTAGGCTTCAGCCACGTATTGCCCCTTGGCGATGGCATCGGCGGCGCTGAGGATTTTAGCGGCGTAGCGGCGGTCCTCCAGTCCACCGGCGAATTGGTGAATCTTTTCCTTGGTGGCTTCGGCGGCTTCTTTCTCCTCATTATGAATCTGGTTGAGGAGGTTTTCCAGGAGCTGGGTCAGGTAGTCGTAGTCCACCTTCACATCCTTGACGTGGATCATTTCCAGGGTGATCTGCTCGAAGGTGACGTTCTTGGCCTTGGCCACGGCCTTGCGCAGCTCGTTGCTCAGCACGGTGGTGAGGGTGATTTCGTCATCGGGTGCCATCCCCAGGGCTTCGACCAGGTCGTCGGGCTTTTCGTAGTCGAATCCCACGGTTTCGCCGCCTGTGGTTTCGGGGTCGTATTGCTTGAGCTTGGCCATGCCGCTGTTGTATTGCCGCATGAGGTCTAACATGTATTCCTTCTGTTTTTCGCTGGGGGGCAGGGCGGTGAAGTGGCTCGTCAGGTCCCGAAGCTTGTCCACCAGCTCCTTCACGGAGTCGAAGACCGTCTCAAAGGGTTCGGCGATGATGCCGTCATCCTCGTTGCTCAGCTTGCGCTCTTCGTCGGATAATTTCGCGGAGTCCTTATTGGCGTAGATGGCCAGGGCGCGGTTCATGAGGGCTTCGTTCTGGGTGGGCCAGCGGTAGTTGACGATGCGGCCCCAGGGCTTGTCCTGCATGTTTGCGATGCGGTTGGTCCGGGAGTAGGCCTGGATGAGCTTGGCTTCCTTCAGGGTCCGGTCGACGTAGAGGGTGTTGAGCTCCGGGGCGTCGAAGCCGGTGAGGAGCTGTTCCACGACGATGACGAGATCGAGGTAGTTTTTATCCGATGCGCTGCGGTTTAGGCGGCTGGTCACGTCCTGGGTGTAGCCGGAGACGTCATCCATGCCGAAGCTGGTGCCGAATTGGGCGTTGTAGACGGTCATGGCTTCAAAAAGCCCCTTGTTGGTATCCAGCTGGGTGTCGTTGTTGGTGCTGTTGAGGCTGAAGGAGACGGCGACCTTGAGGGTAGGCTTTCCGGCTTTTTCATTCTCCTGGTTCACCCGAAGGAATTCCCGGAAGTACATCATGGCCATGGGGGTGCTGGCCTTGCCGCCGCCGACGTGGGTGGTGAGCAGGGCGTTATATCTGCCTTCGCAGGAACGGTTCTTCCAATGCTTGAAGATGTCCGCCACCACCAGACGGACGTGCTCGGGGTTTTCGTCGTAGAAGCTGGGTTCGATGGCGTCGTCGATGTCCTCGTCGGTGAGGTTGTCGATCTTTGTGCGAATTTCTAGGTCACTCCAGTCCGGGTTGCGCTCGGCATAGAAGGCGGGGAGGTATTCGGACTTCATTTTAGTTTCGTCAATGGTGGTTTCGAAATCCACCTTAAAGCCCAGGACGTTGCGGTCGGCGATGGCTTCCCGGATGGTGTAGGCGTGCAGCAGCGGGCCGAAGATGTCCTCGGTGCGCAGGCCTGTGGTGGTGTCGTCAAACATGGGGGTGCCGGTGTAGCCGATCCAGGCGGAACGGGGGAAGGCAGCCTGAATGGCGGCGAAGTTGTCGCCGGCGGTGCTGCGATGGGCTTCGTCCACAATGAAGACAATGTTCTTATCCGGCGGGGCGAAGCGCTTGCGCTTGATTAAGGTCCCCAGCTTTTGCACAGAGGTGACGATGATGTTGTTGTCCACACTTTTAAGCTTGCGGCTTAAGTCGGTGGTGTTCTTGGTGTCCTCCACACTGCCCTTTTTCAGATCGGTATCCATGTCCCCGTCGGGGTCATAGGCCTTGTAGTTTTCGCTGGTCTGGCTGGTGAGGGCGATGCGGTCCACCACGAAGACCACCTTATCGACCTGGGGCATCCGGCTGGCCAGCCAGGCGGTTTTGAAGCTGGTGATGGTCTTGCCGGAGCCAGTGGTGTGCCAGATGTAGCCCACCTTCTTGTCCCCGGCTTCGAAGTCGTGGCTCTTGATCCCTTCGATGACCTTTTGGGTGGCGTAGACCTGGTAGGGACGCATGACCTTGAGCATCTGGTGGTTCTTGGTGCCATCTAAGATCATGTAGTTGGTGGCCATCTGGTGGGCCATGGGGATGTTGAGGAAGGCGTCGGCGAATTCCTTCCAGCTGCGGACGATGCTGCTGTCCTCCCGGCGCTGCCAATTGAAGGCGAAGTCCTTGTTGAACTTGTCGGCGGTGGTGTTGGCCATGTATTTGACGTTGTGTGGGGTCATGGCCACCAGAATCTGGAGGGTGGAGAAGATGTCCCGGTATTGGTTTTCGTCGGCGTATTGCTGCATCTGGTTGATGGCCTCACCCACGTCGTGGGTGTCGCATTTCTCCTCAATCTGGATGATGGGCAGGCCGTTGATGAGGAGGGTGGTGTCAAAGCGACGGTTCTGCTTCCCGGCGATGACGGCGGGGCGGACAATCTGGTTGACCACCTGGTAGACGGTGTCCCCGGCGCCCACCTGCTTTTGGTCGAAGACGGTGAGGAAGACATGACGGCCATCGTCCAGGTCCACTTCCACCTGGGAGACGCCGTTTAGGCCATAGAGAAACTGGCCAGCCTGGTAGGGGGTGTTCAGGTCTGCGATGATGTTCTTGACCTGGGCGAATTCCATGACGCTCAGGGGATGGTCGAGGGTGCTCTGGTTGTGGAGCTCCAGAATATTTTTGAAGTTGGACCAGAGATCCTCGGTGGTTTTGATGCCCGCTTCATAGTGCCACTGCTTCCAGCCGTCAACGTTCTCGATGTGTGCAATGAGTTCTGTTTCAAATTTCTGTTCATTCATTTCGATGTATCTCCTTTAATGTTGAAAGCCGCAGTAGGGTTTCCCGTTCGGCAGCCCGTTTCTTGAGTGCTTCCAGGTGAAGCTGGAGCAGGTAGATTTCGCCGATGGTTCTTTGCTTCTCAAGATCGGGTAACGGGGGGATCGTCAGCTTTTTGAGCTGGCCGATGGTGTATTTGGTTACCATGGAGCCCTGGAGTCCAGCGGCCCATTGCCTTTGGATACCATCATCTTCATTAAACAGATAAACCAGGTATTTGGGGTCGACGTGCTGATCCGGTACAATCCTGACGTAATTCTGAGTGTAGAGATATCCTTGATGTTCGCGCTGAACGATGGCTGCAGTGCCGGAGATCAGGCTGAAGATGATATCCCCAGGGTTCAGCGTGCAGACCTCATCTTCGGTACTGACTGTTTTCCGTTCTATCCCTTCGGTTATGATCCCAGACAAATCATCCTGGAGATCGGATTGGTTATAATAGGAATAGGTGGGTGATGAGGAGTCGCAGCTTTCTGAAATCCGGAACTGGGGCGTTCCGCTATTGATGTTTTTTATGAAATCAATTAATTCCCGCATAGTTTTGTGCCTTTCTTAAGTTACTTTGATTATAGCATGGTTGAAGTGCACTTTCAAGAGAGAATTGGGATTAATTGTAATTTTTATAAGTAACAATTTATATGGGTTTAGCTTATTTGTGTGTGGTGCATATCGATAATGTTTTTCTAGAACTTTAGGATTATTTATTAGAACTTGAGCCAATGGATTGGAAAGATAGACATTAAGTAAAAAAATGTTGAAGCAGGTGATTATTGGCCTGCTCCAACATAAAATAGGTTAAAAGCTTTAAATATTATTTTCTGATGAAAGCAAAGCAATTGTTTCAATTGCTTTTTTGAGTTTTCGCTCGAGTGTTGCTAAACTGTACCCCTCCAATAAATTCGGTAAATCCTTTACCTTTTTATTTTTAATGAAAATATAAAACAGAATGCTTTTACTGACCTCAATTTCATTGGCAGGTAAAGATGATGAGTCCAATAGAGAGATGAGGTCATCAAGTTTAGCCATTTTAGCTTTAAGCTCATCAGCACTCTTTTGGTAAATTCTGAGATTTTCCCGTAATACACTGCTTTCAATCTTTTGAATTTCGAATTTGTACTGCGTTTTTTCTTCAGAAGATTTGAATTTTGCTGTAACGGGCTGATGGACGTAAAAAGAAATTGATAATGTTGCTGATGAATAGAATAGGCTTTTAAGAGCGATTTGACTTCGGACGGTTCCAATGTTAGTCTCCTTTAACACTAACACGGTCGACCACCTTCTCACGTTTTATTGATTTTTCACTTTAATTTCGTTAACCTATTTCTACTTTTATTATTAAAATTATTCATTTTACCAGAACGCGAGAAGGTGGCCAAATTGACCGAAAGCGGCTCCCTAAGAGCTTTAGGGAGGGTATGTCATTATATAAAACACTCAAAAACCTAAAAAAAGCGGATTCCGCCTAGGAATACGCTTTTATACTACTATCGTTTCGACGATACTCTCACTACTACTATTTTAAATTATAACAAGAAAAGCTTTAAAAATAATTAAAAACAGTTGAGGGTTCATGAGGGGATTTTATCTATAAAATGATAAACAAATGGAAGTGCACTGCGAAAATAAATTGGAGGACAAAATGGCAAGAGAGCCGACACAAAAAGGATACCGATTAATGACGCCGGCGGAAGCTGCAGTCAGGTTAAATCGGAGTCAAAGTTACATTTATCGATTGATCAAAAATGATCCAAATTTTCCGGCCGTCCGCCCAGAAAATAGCCGACGCTGGTGGGTTATCGCTGATAAATTGGATGGCTGGATGGATAATCTAAATTAATATAATTAAGAAGCAGGTCTTTGACAATTGAATAGATCAAAATAAAATGATAAAATCATGCTGGAAGCATGGTTAATGGAGGTTAAACAAACCATGGCAAAAAAAGAAAAGTATCCTTTTCGAATTAAAAAAAATAGAAAGTATTATTATTGGGGCTATCTTACTCCCGATGGGAAAAGTCGAGAAGAGTCAGCGCCAACAATCGAAAAGCTGGAGGAAAAAGTAAAAAAACGCATAGTACTCCTGGCACAACAAGTGGATTCTTCTAATGTGGTTTTGGAGGATTATCTTTTAGAGTATCTAGTAACGTCCCATTTTAATAAGCTAAAGCCAAAGAGTATCGAACGCTATCTTACGACATATAACAATCACATTAAGGATAGTGAACTTGGAAAATTGAAAATCAATAAAATCACTGTTGACAAAATTCAAAGATTTTATAATGATTATTACGATGTGGTCCAATCATCCTCAATAATAAAGTCAATACACAAGCTGATTAGCCCATGTTTGCGGTATGCATATGGACGTGGAGATGTTGTTCGGGATTTTTCATCATTATTATCAATCCCATCGGATGCCCCTGAAGTTATCCAGCAAAGAGAACTGAAAAAGTCTGCAAAACCATTAACGGTTGCGGAACAAATGGCCTTTGTGGAGGAAATCAGAGGTGAATACTATGAAGTCCTCTATCGGATGGCGCTGGATGGCGGCTACCGGATTGGGGAGTTAGCAGCGTTGCAATGGCATGATGTCGACTTTAGTCGGCAACGGGTTTACATCAACAAAAGCTATAGTTACGTTAAAGACAAGGAAACACAAAAATATAAAGGTGTAATTGGATTGCCCAAAAATAAGATTCCCAGAAGGAATCGCATCCCCAATACATTGATCGATTTGTTAAAGGAACACAAAGAAGAGCAAAAAAAGTATTTGCGTATTGTGGGTATTGCTCAATCCGAAGGATCCCTGGTTTTTGGAACGCCTTTGGGAACGTACTTGGACAAAAGTAATGTCAATAAATCTGTCAAAAAAGTGTACAAAAAATTGGGCATTAACTGGGATGGAAATCCCTTGAATAAATGTTTCCACGATTTAAGGCACACGTACGCAACCCGTCAATTTGAAATGGGGGTGGAACCCCTTACCGTGAGTAAGCTTTTGGGACATTCTAATCTTCAAACTACGCTTAAGACCTATATCCACGTATTGGATGACCTTAAGGATGCGACTGCAGATGCGACGGATGACTTCTACGCCACTCACTAACCGGGAATTTATCGGGAATTGTGGAAATAAAAAAGCGGACTTCCTTGGAAATCCGCTTAAATACTAGGTTATGGCGTGCCAAGAGGGATTCGAACCCCCGACCTTTCGGTTCGTAGCCGAACGCTCTATCCAGCTGAGCTATTGGCACGCATTTTGTGAGGCGTGATTGCCTTACCTGATATATTATAACAGGGAAAAATATTATTGCA
>NZ_JAYFPU010000116.1:0-17626 GCF_034927525.1 Christensenella sp. | reverse complement strand
GCCCCATCGCAGCATAGATCGCGCTCGCCCCGCAGAATATCCCCACGCATCCGGCAGCGATCTTTACAGCATGTACCCCTGTAAAGTCCCCGATGGCCAGCAGCGCGAACAGCGCGGTCAGCGATCCAAACACCACCTGCGTCGCACGATTGTGTTTCCATGTTCCGACGAACATAAAGAGCGTGAATACGCACCAAAGCAATAAATAAAAGCCCATCGAAAGCTCATCCGCAGCAGTCACGCCCGCGCCAAACGGATTGCTCCAGATGACAACGAGCGACCACCAAAAAAAGCCGTATGCGGTGAACGCCGTTCCGCCAAAAGTGTTTCCATTGCGAAATTCCAGTATCCCGGCAATGATCTGTGCCGCGCCCCCCAGCGCAAACCCCATAGCCGCGATCACGACCGAAAGCTCGATGATCCCTGCGTTATGCAGGTTAAGCAATACTGTCGTCATGCCAAATCCGAGCAGCCCAAGCGGCCCCGGATTACATTTTGTTTGTTGCTCCGTACTCATTTTCTACATACCCCCATATGCATTTTATGTTTTTTTCAGGACATACCTCAAGAGTATACCACAAAACATGAAAATTAGGTTGCGTATTTTGAAAACGTCTCTCGTTTTCCGTTTTTCCATTTACTTTTTGTGTTATACTTATAGCAAATCCAAATTCGGAGGATCAAAATCATGACCTTTTCCCACTCAAAAGATCGTATTTTTCTCGAGGGTGAAAACCACAAAGTGCTTGCCTTTGTTTCATTTCCACCGGAAGGCGATGGTGTCGTAAACGCAAAGCATACCTACGTCGATCCTTCCCTTCGTGGTCAGGGTGTGGGTGACAAATTGATGCTCGCGCTGATAGACGAGCTTAAAAAGAACGGCAAAAAAGTAAAACCGACTTGTCCGTTCGTTGTGAAGTGGTTTGAACGCCATTCCGAATACGCTTCTTTTCTTGCGGAATCGTAAGGAAGGCCACACATGACAAAAGGTAACGACAAAAAAACAGACCTGCGCACGATTCCCGGCGTGGGAAAGGCCACCGAGCAGGATCTGCTCGCCCTCGGCTATACCTGTGTTGAGGATCTGCGCGGCGAAGACGCTGAGGAGATATATACGCGCGATTGTATTTTGCAGAACGAGAAAATCGACCGCTGTCAGCTGTATGTTTACCGTCTGGCCGTTTATTATGCGGAAACAGAAAACCCAGATCCGGATAAGCTGCAATGGTGGAAATGGAAAGACTAAAAAACCGGGCGTTATGCCCGGCCTTTTTATTTAATCCCGTTTCAGTATTTCCTGCACCTCTGCAATATACAGCGTATGATAGTCCTTATCCGGATACCATTTCGCGTCCACTGTGCCTCCGTCTAAGAAGCACGCCGGATCATACGGCTGTGCAAACAGTTTTTTGCACACAATGACAGTGTCCGCTTCTTCAAAGAACGGCGTACCCTTCCGATGGGCAACGCCAAACTCTGTTTTGGCGATCTTATCCTCGTCGCGTCCCGAAACCGTGCCAAAATAATTGAGCTCGTTGCGATAATCGTTTTTCAGAAACGACAGAGAGAACGTATCCGCCGCATCTACAAATTCCTTGGTGTAGCGCTGCGGCCGGATGACCACAAAAGCAACATTCTTTCCCCACATCACGCCAAAGCCGCCCCACGAGGCCGTCATAGCGTTCACCTTGCCGTCCTTTTTCGCAGCGACCAGCATCCAATCCCGGCCGATCATGCGAAACACACTCTGGTCGAATTCCTCCGGTACTATCGTTTTAAAATCTGCCATTTCCTGTTCTCTCTCCTATCGTGTTTAGCCGATCTTGCGCCGCGACGGCGGCCTGTCGCCCGTATTTTTAAGTTCCTCGAGGATCTCGCGCTGCATTTCCTGCGTCACCTCGATCTCTTCATCCTGCACCTCCGCAAGTTCCGTCTCTTCCGTCTCGTCCGCCAAAAGCTCACGTTCTTCTTCGATTTCTTCCTCTTCGCGCGCCAGCTCTATCTGTTCCTCCGTGATCTTTTCATGCTTCGTTGTGGGCTCGTCCATGTATTTTTCCAAAAACGCCGGAATATCTTCCTCCTGCGGTTTTTCGTAGATACGCTTGGGTTCCCCCGCAAAGAGGTCTTCCATTTCTTGCTCGTCTTCCGGTTCTTCTGTTTCCTCAGGTTCTTCTATCTCGCGGACATCCTGCTCCGGTTCCCTGATTTCCTCTTTCCTGTGCACAGTATCCGCTTCCACATAATCTACGGTCATCGCCTCGATCGCTGTGCCGATGTGGTTTACTGTATCCATTGGGGTCATCGAATATTCCCCCAGCTCCTCCGCAGCATATTCGCCCGCCATTCCGGCAACATAAACGCCCATCAAAGCGGCTTCATATGCGTCCTTGCCCTGTGCCGCAAACGAGGCGATCACGCCCGTAAGCACATCCCCGCTGCCGCCCTTCGCCATGCCCGGGCTGCCCGCGCACACCAGCGATGCGTTGCCAAACGGATCGGCAACCACGGTTGTCGTACCCTTTAACACAACGATCACGTCATGCTCCATTGCGAATCGTACCGCGCACTTGAGTGGGTTTTCCTTAACCTGTGCAACACTCATACCGCTTAGCGCAGCAAATTCCTTGGGGTGTGGCGTTAAGATCACATCCCCGCTCTTATCATCTAATATCCCGCTGTCTTCGCTCAGCGCAAAAAGCGCGTCCGCATCGACCACCTTGATCATATCATGATTACATACGACCTCTGCCACCAGCTCCATCGCGGCGCGTTCCCTTCCGAGCCCCGGCCCGATGGCGAGCGCCGTTTTACCTTCTATCAGCCCCGCGACTTCCGCCGCCGCAAGGCCCGAAAGCTCGCCGTTCAGTCCACCGGCAAACGTATGACACACTGCTTCCGGCACATTATTTTGCAGTACATTGACAACAGGCTCCGTAGAAGCCGCCACAACAAGCCCCGCGCCCGCACGCGAAGCACTGCGTGCACAAAGCACAGCCGCCCCCGCCATGCCCGCGCTTCCCGCGATCATCAGCAGCCGCCCATAGCTCCCCTTATTCGTATCAAGCGCCCTCATTCCCAGGCACATATCCTCGTCGTCGCTTTCGTAAGCGCATACGTTCGCCTGCAGCGGCACATCGCACCCGTCGTCCACGCCGATCTGAACGACACAAAGCTCGCCTGCATATTCCCTGCCCGGGAACATGAAGTGCCCGATCTTCGGGTATTGGAATGTCACCGTGACGTCCGCCCTGACCGCTGTCCCCATAACAGCGCCCGTCTGTGCGTTAACGCCTGAAGGAATATCCACACTCACTACAAGCGCGTCGCGCTCATTCAGGTAATCTATGAGGTCGGCATGTAACCCATTTACGTTGCGCGAAAGCCCAGTGCCAAATAGCGCGTCCACGTATACCTCCACCTCGTCGAGCGACGCAAGCTCTGTCGCGTCACGAAGCCACAGTACGCCTTCGTCCTGTGTCGCAAAGAAAGCGTAGTTCGTTTGCGCGTCCCCGCTCAATTCTTCTTCTTTCCCCGCCATCACAACGCTCACGTCATATCCGTTCGCAAGCAATATACGCGCAACGGCAAGCCCGTCGCCGCCGTTGTTGCCCGTTCCGCAGAACACCTGCACGCTGCACGGCTCTGTTTCCTCACGGATACGGTCAAACACCCCGTAAGCGGCATTCTCCATCAGCAGGATGCCCGGTATCTTTTTCTGTTCGATCATGTATTTGTCTACTGCCCGCATTTGTGCGGGGGTCAGTGCGATATGCATATTCCTAGTCCTCTCTTTCCAGCACCGCAAGCGCGCTTGCATAGTCTCTTGTGTGGGTGATACTTAAAAAAACCTTACAGCCGCGGCTCCTGTCAGCCCGTTTTCCGTGAAGCTTCACAACCGGCGCGCCGCCTTCCTCATGCAACACTTCTATATCTGTTAGCGGCCCGTCCGTAATGCCCATCCGCATGGTTTTCAAAACAGCCTCCTTTGCACAAAACATGCCCGCCGCACTTTGTGCCGCAAATCCTTTTTCCGCAAGGTACAACCGTTCTTTTTCCGTAAATATCCGCTTCAAAAACGCCTCGCGTTCTATGGCCTTTTTCACGCGCTCGATTTCGATATTGTCGATGCCGATCCCCTCGATCATTTGCCCATCCCCGCCAGCACGGCATTGATTACCGCCCTGCGCGTCGCTTCCGCCGCCGCCGTGATCAGCGCGTTTAAATCGATCTGCTTGTTCCCGTAAGAAAGCGCGAATATCGTGTCTCCATCAAGCATCGTATGGATGGGATCAATGGACTTTGCAAGTCCGTCGTGCGCGACCTGTGCCAGCTTCGTCGCCCCGTCCTTATCGAGCACGGCGTTCGTCGCTACCACGCCGATCGTCGTGTTCTGTCCCATTGCCTTGCTCATATCCACCGCGTTTTCCATCAGATACTGCGACGTGCCGATGTGCGCGCCGTTTTTGTGTGCACCCGCAAGCACCTCGCCGCGCTCCACCACGTCGCCGAATGCGTTGACGCATACAAGCGCCCCCACGACGACGCCTTTAGGCAAAATGATGCTCGCCGTACCGATGCCTCCCTTTTGAGCATGCGGCATACCAAGCGCCTTACCGACTGTTGCGCCCATACCTGCGCCAATACTACCCTGTGGCACCTTCGTACCCGCGTTGATGCACGCGGCATAACCCATGCCCGCATTGGGACGGATGTCGCTTCTTCCGAAACCAAGGTCATAGATCACCGCCGCCGGTACGATGGGTACGACCGCCTCTGCGGTGTGTATACCCATCTTTTGCTGCTCGCAATAGATCATCACGCCGTCCACCGCCGCCAGCCCATACGCGCTGCCGCCCGCAAGCAGCACAACCTGCGCCTTTTGCACCGCCTTGGCCTGCGCCATAAAGTCCGTTTCTCGCGTTCCCGGCGCGCTGCCGCGTACGTCAACGCCACAAACCGCCCCATTGGGTGCGATTACAACGCTCACGCCCGTCATGCCTATGGTATCCTGCGCATGGCCGACGAGCAGCCCCTGCACATCTGTTATACTTCCACTATACATATAATGTTTGTCCCCCGTTTAGCGAGCGGAATATTTCCCTCTAAATATAATCCGCCATACCGCGCACCGAAACTTCCCCCGCGCGGAATATTCTTGTTTCCTGCCCGACACGCACAATGACCGCGCCGTCCTCGCAGAATCCTTCGCATACACCGTTCAGTGTCTCATTTGCGCATACGATGCGTATCTCTTTTCCTATTATAGCACTATTTTCGCAATATTCGTCAAAAACAGACCCGATTCCTTCGTTAATGTATCTCTCGCAATAGGCAAATACGTCGTTTGTAAGCGCGGCGCACAATTGCTGCCGGTTAAGCTCTTTTCCTGTGGCCATGCGCAGCGATACCGCACGCTTCCTGACCTCATCCGGAAAATCCTGCTGATTGACATTTAACCCCATCCCGCACACGATGTATTCCACATGGTCGATGTCAGAAGACATTTCAGTCAAAATACCGCACAACTTTTTTCCCTCATATACGATGTCGTTCGGCCACTTGATGAGCGCCTGTACACCGCACACGCGCCGCACCGCGCGAAGCAGCCCGAGAGCTGCCGCAAACGTGATCGCCGGCGCTTTTTCAGGCGTGAATTGCGGACGCAGCAATACTGTCATCTCGATGGACGTGCCACGCTGCGAATCCCATCCGCGCCCCAGCCTGCCCTTGGCGCGCCCCTGATGCTCCGCGATAAAAACACTTTTTGCAGGCGCGCCGTCACGCCCCGCACGCTTGGCTTCTTCATTGGTGGAATCTATTTCATCCATCCAGACATAGTTTACGCCCGGCATTTCTTCGTACAGTGAAACATACTCCGGCTTCAAAAGATCTGGCAGCTTTGTAAGGCGGTATCCCCGCCGCGTGTGTGCCTCGATCTCCCCGCCTTCGGCGCGAATCTCTTTGATGTGCTTCCATACAGCCGCGCGCGATACGCCAAGCTGTTCGCTCAGCTCCTCGCCCGACACAAAATCCTCTGCATGAAACAATATGTCAATGATCGATTTTCTCATTCTTCCGTCCTTGCAAGCGCACTCTTGATGTCCTCATACTCAAATCCCTTGCCCATCAGCGCACGTATGATCTTCTGTTTTGCCTTGTTCGGTTCTTCCTCGCGGTACTTATAGCGCAGCCGCTCTAAGTAGCCGTCCAGCACCTCGTCCCCTGCTTCGCTCTCTCTTGCCGCCCGCTCAGCAAGCGCGCGGTCTATTCCCTTTTGCATCAGCTTGCTCACCGCGACGCGCTGCCCATATTTTTGCATCAGCTCTTGCGCATACATCTGCGCATATTCTTCATCGTTGATGTATCCATACCCCGCAAGCTGCCCGATCACACGGTCGATCGAATCCTCCTCGATCTCCTTTGCCTTCAATTTATTGCGTATCTCGCGCTCCGTGCGCATCTTATACGACAAAAATTCCATCGCCACACCCGCGGCGTATTTGTCGCCATCCTCGCTTTTTAGCTCCAAAAGCTGTTCTTCGGAAAGCTCCGTACCGATCTTAATGTGGTACGCAAGAGCCGTATCGAGGTAGACAGCCACCAAAAAGCCGTCCTCCGTATACAGGTTCACCCTGTTTTTATTGCGTGCACCTTCTTTGATATCGGTAATTTTTATCATATTTCTATTATATCCAAAAGAGTCTTTCTTGGAAACTCATTTGCAATTTTTATTTTTTTTCGGTAAAATAAAGCATTATGAGAAGAATATTTTGTTTGATCCTGCTTGCGGCGCTTTTGTGCGTTCCGGTCTTCGGCATGGCGGCAGACAATGTCATATCCCAGAACGACCGCGGCGACAACGTCGCGCTCGTACAGCAGCGCCTGCGCGACTTAGGATACCTCAACTACCGTCCGACAGGCAAATTCAGCGAGCTCACCATCGCCGCAGTACAAAGCTTCCAGCAGCAAAACGGCATTGCGCCCGACGGACAGATCGGCTCCGATACCTATAACCTGCTCTTTTCGGACGGCGCCAAACGCGCCCCGGCAAGCGCAGGCATCAAGCGCATCTCCGGCCCCGCCTACAACGGCAGTGTAAAAACACACGGCACATTAGGCGCATGGGAGGCGATCAGCGCACTGATCCCCGAGGGCAGCGACATAGCTGTCACAGACTACAACTCCGGCACAACATATACCATGCAGCGCACAGGTGGCGTAAACTGCGCACAGGTCGTTCCCAAAACAACGACCGACTATGCCGCATATTTGGCTTCCTTTGGCGGTGACGCAACATGGGAGCACCGCTCCGTGCTCGTGACCATCGGCGAGACCGTATACGCCGCATCCATGTTCGGCATGCCCACAGGCGGCGATGATAACGGTACAGGCATGAAGGGACATACGTTCCTGTCCTTCAATCCCGGCCGCACGGATATTTTCGGCCTCAGCGACGAAGAAAGCCTCGTCGCGATCACAAAGGCTGCAGGCGAATGATCTTACGCCTCATCCACAGCCTTTACCCATACAGAAACTGAACCGTCGTTTACAAAAAAGTCCGCCCAGCCGTCGCCTTCAATGGCGATCTCGCCCGGGTGGTTTTTTGTGCAGTCAACAAACGTGCTGCCCGCAAATTTTTCGCCCACATACATCCGTTTCACGCCACCGGAACCGTTGGTCAGCAAAACCGCAAGACCTGAATTTCCATGCGTCTCATCGCCCTCGCGCGTCCACCCGATGATATTCGGATCGTCAAAATAATCATTTTGCTTGCCATATGCAAGGTAGCGCCGCGCAGAAATAAGCGAAACCAGCACTTCACGCATCGCTTCCACACCATCATGCGGAATGCCGTAATAATCGCCGTAGAAAACACACGGATACCCTTCCTGCCGCAACAAGATCAGTGCATACGCAAGCGGCTTAAACCAAGCCGGCACCCAAGAGCTTAAGGATTGCCCCGGCTGCGTATCATGGTTGTCCACAAAGGTCACAGATTTTAATGGGTTGTTCTGCGTCAGCGTATCATGGAAGATCGTGCGCATATCGAATGTCCCATTGCTGTTTGCCGCATCAAAAAAGCGGAAGTGCAGCGGCACGTCGAAAAGCGACATCGCCCCTTCCGTGGTATCGATATAGTCCTTGAGCGCCGCAATATCGCCGTTCCAGTATTCCCCCACAGAAAACAGCTCACGGTTTTTTTCGTTGCGCAGCGTATTTAACCAGTCGCTGTAAAAAGAAAAGCGCATGTGCTTGACAGCGTCCATGCGAAATCCGTTCACCGGCGCTGTTTCCAGATACCAGCTTCCCCATTTTTTCAGTTCTTCCACGACCTCCGGATTATTGAGATCCACATCCGCGCCCATCAGGTAGTCAAAGTTTCCCTTTTCGTCGTCCACCTCGTCTTCCCACGGTTTGCCGTGGAACTTAAATATCCCTTTTTCCTGTTCCTTTTCGTCCCAGTCTATGCCGCCAAAATGTGTATAGTTCCACTTGAATTCCGAATACTGCCCATTTCTCCCCGGAAAATCGAACTTCGTCCACGCAAGGATCTCCCTATCTTCGCCAATGCTCTCCTGCCTGTTTTCCGGGTTATATTCGCGCACCAACACCGGCTCCGTCCCGTCCGCGCCCATCATATGATCGAGCACAATGTCCGCATAGACCTGTATGCCGTGGTCGTGCAGCGCACCAATCGCGTTGACGTATTCTTCCCTGGTGCCATATTTTGTCGCGACCGACCCCTTCTGGTCAAATTCTCCCAGGTCATAATGATCGTATACGCCGTATCCCACGTCGTCTGCGCCGCCGCTGCCCTTATAGGCGGGCGGCAGCCATACCGCCGTGATGCCATCCTCTTTTAACTGCGAAGCTTCTTTCGTCACCTGATTCCATAGCATGCCGGAAGGCAGATACCACTCAAAGTATTGCATCATCGTCCCGTTATCCTGATTATCCATACACAGCTCCTTTAATGGTTTGCGTCAACAAACCACTTATTCACATCCTCAAACACCCTGTTTTGACGTGCACCCGTAATACCGGTGATCGCCTGGTCACAGATAATAGAATTCATGCGGAAATAAAGCCCGATCTGCGGCACGCGCTCCATCAACTGTCTTTGCAGCTCGCTGTAAGCCGCCTTCACCTGCTCCTCGCCAAACGCGCTTGAGCACGCGGCGATCGCGTCCGTCAGTTCCTGATTGGATACGCCGTTATAGTTGCCCGAACCACCGCTGTCAAACATAAATGAAAGCTCCGGGTTTTCGTCAAGGTAATAGCTCACGAACGCAAGCTGATAGTCCCTTGCCGTAAGCCGCGCATAAAAATCGGCGGGCGCCAACTCTTCTATCGTGATATCGACGCCCACACGCGCAAGCTGCTTTTTGATGGCCTTTGCCGCCTCTACGCGGTAAGAAGCGTCGCGCTCTGATGGTACGATCAGTGTGATGGCAAGCGCATTGCCCTCCGCCTCCTCGTCCGTCTTATAGCCGGATGCACGCAAATAGTCACGCGCTGTTGCTAAATCGTCGTCCTGCTTATACTTGGAATCATACGCGTAAAAATCCGGCGCAATCGGCATATTTGCCGGAACCGCGTGATTGAGAAGCACCGTGGAGATGATCTCACGCCTGTCGATCGCATAAGAGATCGCCTGTCGCACATTGCTGTCCCCTAAGATATCCGACCCCAGGTTCGGCACAAGGCAGTCGTAATAATTCGTCATATAATCCACGACCTGGGTCTTTCCCGCGTGTTTGTATTGCCCCGCGTAAAGCACGTCTGTCGTGATAAAGTCAAGGATGCTCGATTCCACCTTTTCGATCTTCTGGTCGGCGCCGCTCACCGCATTGGCCGCGATTTTCTCGATGTACGGCTTTTCGCCCCACCATCCGTCGTTACGCACAAGCGTCATCCTCACGTCCTGCTCATAACCGTCCACCCGATAAGCTCCGGTGCCCACAGGCGTACCGCTCGATTCGTATAGCGTAGCGCTCACCACCGGGAAGGTCATCAAATAAAGCGCCTCTCGTCCCGGCTTTGTCATCGTCAACTTAAGCGTATAATCATCCAAACGTTCATAATTTGAAAGCAAGCTGTTGTATTGTACATAGCGGTTGCTCTCGGGCAACTCTACCTCTCCGCCACCTTCTGTTGTTCCCGCACTGGGGCTTGCGCTGCTGCTCGCCTCAGGGCTGGCGCTCGGTTCCGGCTCCGCACTTCCCTCTGGCGGCGTACTTCCTTCCGGCTGCGGTGCTGCGGGGTCTGTTGTCCCGCCCGCTTCCAGCACGCGCTTTAAGCTGTATATCACATCGTCCACATTAAAAGGCGTCACCCCGTCCGCAAACATCAGGTTCTGCCGGAAATGGAACGTATACACCGTCCCTGTCTCGTCTACCTCCCACGACTCCGCAAGCCCCGGCTGCGGTTCACTGCCAACGCCAAGGCGCACAGGCGTGTCATAAATAAGCGTCAGCAAATTAATGAGATCCTCGTCCGTTGCGGCAAGCGGGTCTAAATCCGTCACGCCCTGCGGCATGGCGATAAACAACTCGCCACCCTCCTGCGCCACGGGGGCCTTCGTATCCGTTGCCGACGCTGTCGCCCCTGTGCTCGACGAAGCGGACGGCGTAGTGCTGCTCAAGTTCGTGCACGCACACAAAAGCACTGTTGCAGCGGCGACTCCCGCTGCCAGTATGCGTTTACCCCAGTTCATAATGTTCCTTGTATTTCTCATATGCATTGGTTACCTTTTTTACGTAGTTTTCCGTTTCCTTGAACGGAATAGAATCGAGCGTCGTGCCGTCTGTCGAGTATTGTGCGTCATCGAGCCATTCCTGCACCCTGCCGTGCCCCGCATTGTACGCCGCCATGACCGCTTCTTCATTGGGGAATCTCTCCTTTAGGAAGCCAAGATACCAGCACCCCATTTCAATGTTCGTCTCCGGATCAAGCAGCATCTCCTTGTTGAATCCTTCCAATCCCAGTTTTCCCGCGACCCATTCGCCCGTCTCCGGCATGACCTGCATCAGCCCCATTGCGCCCGCGCCCGAAACCGCTTCTGCGTCAAATCCGCTTTCCGTATGGATGACCGCTGCTACAAAGTACGGATCAAGCGCATACTCATCCGCATATTTCACGATCAGTTCTTCATATTTGAGCGGATATTTCGCCTGCCAGTTTAAGTCGCCGAACACAAAAAGCCCGCCCAGCACTGCTGCCACGGCAATGACCACGCATACGACGATGATCACCGCTTTGCTCCCTTTTTTCCTGCTATTTGCTCTGCCCATAAAATTGTTCCCTCACCTGTTTCTTGAGTTCCTCAAGCGTGCCGTTGTTTTCGATCACAACATCCGCGTATTTTCTCATTTTTTCCTCATCAAGCTGGCTTAGCAGCCTGTTCCTGGCATGCTCGTGGCCGATGCCATCGCGCTTTTTGATGCGGTCTATCTTACTGTCTTGCCCCGCGGCAATCAGCCATACCTCGCCCGTGAGCGCAGTAAGCCCCACGTCTACCAGCAGCGCACAATCAAGCACTACCGTGCCCGTCGCCGCACCCATACGTTCCTTCACTTCTTTAATGATCAGCGGATGCAAGACCTCGTTGAGGCGCTTTAGCTCCGCCGGGCGCGAAAACACATATTCTCCCAGCTTGTGCCGGTCAAGCGATCCGTCCGCACGAAAAAAAACTTCGCCGAACGCATCCCTTACTGCAAGCGCACCCGCCTTGCCCGTATCGCTTATCTCCCGCGCGATGCGGTCAGCGTCGATCACATACGCGCCCAGCTCCTCAAGATACGCCGCCGCGCTGCTCTTGCCCGACCCGCTGTTGCCCGTCAGGCCGATCACGCGTTTTTTTATTTCGCTTCCGCCCATGTCTTTCCTTTCGCCACATTGACGACCAGCGGTACGCTCAGCTTCATTGCGTGCTCCATACAATCCGCGAGCAGCTTCGTCACCTTGTCCGCCTCGTCGTTCTTTGCATACAAGATCAATTCATCGTGTACCTGCAATACAAGCTTTGATTCAAATTTTCCTTTTTTTAAAGCGTCCGCCACTCCGTTCATCGCGATCTTGATGATATCTGCCGCGCTGCCCTGTATGGGCGTGTTGAGCGCAGCGCGTTCGCCGAACGAACGAATGTTGAAGTTGCCCGATGCAAGCTCCGGAATATAGCGGATGCGCCCGTACAGCGTTCGCACGAACCCGTCCCTGTGCGCCTGCGCGATGATCTCGTCCATATATCTCCGCACCCCGCGAAACTCCTCAAAATAACGCGCAATGTAATCCGATGCTTTTTTACGTGTGATGCCCAGGTTGCGCGCCAGTCCAAAATCACTGATGCCATAAACGATGCCGAAATTGACCGCCTTCGCGCTTGCGCGCTCCTGCTTCGTGACATCTTCGATATTCTTATCAAGTATCTCTGCCGCTGTACGCGCGTGGATGTCCTGCCCCTTTAAAAACGCATCCTTCAAATGCCCGTCGTCCGCGATATCCGCCAAAATACGCAACTCGATTTGTGAATAATCCGCCGACACGATGGTATAACCCTCCGGCGCGGGGAACGCGCTGCGAATGTCGTTTGCCATCGCCGACTTGATAGGGATGTTCTGCAAATTTGGTTCCACGCTCGAAAGCCGGCCTGTCGCCGCGACCGTCTGCAAAAACGTCGTATGAATCATACCGTCGCGGATCAGCACACGCAGGCCGTCCACATACGTACCCTTCAGCTTGGTTAGCGTGCGGTATTCCATAATATAAGGAATGATCGGGTGTTTATCCTCCAGCTTTTCCAAAACCTCCACATCCGTGGAATAGCCTGTTTTCGTCTTCTTGACCACGGGCAGACCGAGCTTTTCAAACAATACCTCCGCCAGCTGCTTGGTAGAGCTGATATTGAATTCCATGTTCGCCTGCTCATAAATACGCGCAGTCAGCTCCCCTATCTGCGCTTCATATTTTTCACCAAGCGTCTTAAGCGCCTCGTCCGAAACGAGCACGCCCGTTTTTTCCATATCATAGAGCACCTTTAGCAGCGGCAGCTCGATGTCGTAATAAACTTTATCAAGTTCCTTTTCCTCGATCTCCTCACGCTGCCTCTGCGCCAGCGCAAACAGCCCCGTCGCGCCGACCGGAATATCTTCGCGTTCCAGCACGCTTTCCATGTCGTATTTGGTATGCGACGGATTCAATACCCACGCCGCAAGCATCGTATCGAAGTACGTCCCGTCCGTAAGACGGCCGTCCCCGCAAAAATGTTCCATGCCCTTGATATCGTGCGCAACGATGCTCTTGCCCGCAAGAAGCGGCAGCGCTGCCTTCAAAATTTCCGCGAGGTCATATCCCTCGTCAAGCAGCGTCTCCTTCTGCGGGATCAGGTATTCATTTTCTTCATCCACAGCAAAATGCAGCCCGCCCTTAAAATACAGCGCAAGCTCGACCGCGTCCGCAAGTACGCCAAGGTCATCAAGACCTACTGTTTTGATTTCTATTTCCTTTTTCTGTTCCTCCGCTTCCATAGAGAAACGCTTCAAAAACGATCCAAAGCTGTATTTCTCACTCATTGCGCGCAGGCCATCCATATCAAACCCATCAAACGCAAATTCGTCAAGCGTTGCTTTTAGCGGCATGTCACGGTGGATCGTCGCCAACTGCTTGGATAAAAAAGCGGATTCCTTACCGTTCACAAGCTTTTCGTACAGCTTGTTTTTGGGCAGCTCCTCAATATGCTCATACAGGTTTTCCACCGTTCCATATTCCAGCAAAAGCTTGAGCGCAGTTTTCTCTCCCACGCCCGCGATGCCGGGGATATTATCAGATGCGTCGCCCATCAGGCCTTTCAGATCAGTGATCTGCTCAGGGGTGATGCCCATTTCCTCCATCAGCGCCTCACGCGTCATCAGCTTCGTTTCAGATACGCCCTTTTTGGTCAGCACCACGCTCACATGCTCGTCGATGAGTTGCAGCTCGTCACGGTCGCCCGTGAAAATGTACGATTCCATGCTGCGCGCCGACGCTTCCTTTGCGAGCGCGCCCAAAATGTCGTCCGCCTCAAAGGTCTCCTGCTCGGTATAATGTACGCCTGCCAGCGTGAGCGCATCTTTTAGCATCGGAAACTGTTCATTCAGTTCGTCCGGTGTTTTGCGCCGTCCCGCCTTATATTCCTTAAACACCTCATGCCGGAACGTTTCTTCCTTCATATCAAAGGCGACGGCGACATATGTAGGTTCATATTCCTCTACGATTCGAAAAAGCATTGTAAAAAAGCCGTACACAGCATTTGTGTGCCGCTTTTCCTTATCCATCATCGTCGTGGGAAGCGCCCAATACGCCCTGTGCACCAGACTGTTTCCATCAATCGCCAGCAATTTATCCGCCATGTTTTTTTCTTCCTTCCAAACCGTTTTGCCGTCGTATCATTTTATCATGCCCACCGCCTAAAATCAAACCGTGCGCCCGCATGTTCACTGATTGTTCGAATTCACTCCCCATAAGAAAAAAACCGCCATATGCAGCAGTCTTTTCAGGTATTCATATTCTCTTTTGATTCCTTAATTCTTTGATGCGCCCGACACGTTTCAGCCAGTCCTCCTGTTCCTCAAGAAGCATTGACCTCACACGGTCGACCATTTCCAGTCCCTCCACATTTTGCTTCAGGCATTCCAGCACTTTTTCATTTAACATCACTTCATACCTCACAATTTAACATTTGCAACGTTCTAGTGGCATTGTAGTACTTCTCACCGTCTATAATATAAGATATAATTTACAGAAAGGAAATTGCTATGCAAAAGATAATTCAAAATGCGGATTTTAACCAAAACCTGAAAAGGCTGCGTGCCGAAAAAAGTTTTTCGCAAAACGATCTTGTGAGCAGGATGCAGACACTGGGAAGCAATATTTCCCGCAGCGGTTATTCCATGATCGAGATCGGAGTGCGCAAAATCAAAGTGACCGACTTAGTCGCATTGCAGCAAATCTATAAAGTGGATTTCGCGGAGTTCTTCAAAGGCATCAAACCGCATGAATAACAAAGGAGAAAACATGCTTGAAGTAGTATTCGGCGACAGCGAAAAAGGCTCCATGAAGGTTGGAAAATGCCGCGGGGACGGCTTCACCATTGTTGGCTATATCGGCGGCTCAAGTGATGGACATCCATTATCGCAGGCCGAAATGGAGGATATGTTTGAAGGAGATACACCGCTTGAGGGCTCCCCTTCCGACGTCGTTAACATCGGCTTCACGCTCGACGTTGGCGATATTTCCGGCGCGGTCGACGGACAGGGGCGGCAGGCCGCTTTTGATCTGTTATGGGGCATGCACGATTTCAGCGACCAAGACCGCGAAGAACTGTTTTCTGCCCAGCGCGCAGACCTTGAAAAGCTTCTTTCCGTCGCGCGTAGCGGGCAGTCGGTACGCATCTGGACAAGCAACGCTCCCTATTCAACTTGCGGGCTTTACTACACCTGCCATTTGCTGCGTCACATAGACTGCGACATACGCGTCATTGCCCTGCCGCCATTCATGCCGCTTGAAAATGAGGACGCGACCGTTTCCTACAGCCACTGGGGCGAGGTCGAGCCTGGCAAATTCTCCTCGTTTCTGCCGCTCGAAAAAAAGCTCCTCCCTTGCGAAAAGCGCACGCTTGCAATAATGTGGTGCGATTTAATACAAGAAAACGCCCCGCTAAGGGCGCTTGTCAACGGACATTTGTTGTCTGTCCCCGAAACCTTTTACGACCATCTTATCTTAAACAATGCGCCGGACGGCGATTTCAGAATGATATGGCTTGTCGGCAAACTTCTTGGAGAATACCAGCTCGGGATCAGCGACAGCTGGTATGTTGCACGTCTGCGTGCCATGATCCGTGAAGGCAGGTTCGCCTTGGTCGGTCATGCGGATAAGTCCCATCCCTACGGTGAAATTCTAAGAAAAATCAGCCGATGATCATTGCAAAAATGACAGTCAGAACGCCCGCAACGCCGATGGCAAGGCCGCTCATTGCGCCTTCCACTTCGCCGATCTCGAGCGCTTTTGTCGTACCGAGGGCGTGCGAGCTCGTGCCGATGGCAACGCCGGCCGCGACTGGGTTTTTCACGCGGAACAGCTTGATCATGCCCGGCGCGGCAATTGCGCCGATGATGCCCGTCACCACGACAGCCGCCACCGCAATGGACGGGATTCCGCCCAGCATCGCGGCAACATCCATCGCAATAGGTGATGTGACCGACTTAGGCAGCAGCGAAGAAGTCATTTGCTCCCCTACGCCGAACAACTGGCACAGTCCATACACGCTACCCATCGAGGCAAGCGACCCTGCCGCGCACCCAACAATCACAGGCAGAAAATTCTTTTTCAACAGCCACAACTGACGGTAGATCGCAAGCGCGAGCGACGCGGTCGCGGGTACGAGGAAAAATCCAATGATGTCCCCGCCCTTGTTGTATTCCTCCAACGGAATATCGAACACCAGCAAAAAGACGATCACCAGAACGATCGCGATCATCAACGGGTTTGCGATGGGTGATTTTGTTTTTTTGTTGATCCATACGCCGATCGCGTACATAACGATGGAAAGCACCACGCCAAAGAAAGGCGAGCCGATAAACTCATTCATGCCGCGTCCCTCCCATCCGTTTTTGCAGAGCCATCACGCCCTTGACGGTATACGCCGTCACCAAAAACGTGACCACCGTCGAAACACAGCAGATAACGAGGAACGGGATCAGATTGTTCTTTAGTAGGTCAAATTCCTTTATGACCGCGACCCCAGCGGGAATAAAGAAAAAGGCCATGTTTTTCAGCAGGAAATCTCCAAATTGTTCGATATGACGTATTTTGATGATCTTTACAAGCAGCAAAATAAAGAGCAAGATCATGGAGAGCACGCTGGTCGGTATGGGCAGCGGGAGGATGATATTAATAAACTCTCCCAACAAACACACTGCCAAAACGATACCTATTTGAAATATACCTTTCACGTCTTATCCTTCCTGTCACTTGATATTCCATACCTATGTATTATAAACTTCCTGCTCCGCTACATCAAGCTTATCCAAATAAATACCCCCCGGACGCTTATCCGGGGGGTATCCTTATCAGGCTGCAATGCAAGGCGAAAACGCCTGAGCATATTGCCTTAGATAAGAGGCACTAATTTTGCGTGATCATATGCTGTTTGCTTGTCATCCTCGATTGCAGCACCAGTATCACTAGCAGTACGCCACCCGTGATACATCCTTCCCACAAGTAAGATATCTGGTTTAGGTTGATGATATTGCCGATGATCGTAATGATCAGCGCGCCCCACATCGAATTGAGCACCTTTCCGCGTCCGCCTGATAAAAGCGTACCGCCGAGTACCACAGCCGCGATCACGTCCATCTCGTAGCCGTCGCCTAAAAGGATGTTTCCAGAATAGGTACGCGCTGCCACGATCACGCCTGCAAGTCCTGCACACGCGCCACTCAAAAGGTATGTGAAGAATTTTACTTTATTTACCGGAATGCCCTTCATGACAGCTGCTTCCTCGTTGCCGCCGATGGCGTAACAATCACGACCGAACACTGTGTATTTTGCCACGATCGCCGCAATGATGAAGGCCGCCACCAGGATGATT
>NZ_JAYFPU010000182.1:0-2030 GCF_034927525.1 Christensenella sp. | reverse complement strand
TGCTCCGGATAGGTCGCGCCGATCACCGCGCCGACTTCTGAATATCCATATTTACCGATCAGATCTTTGCCCCATTCGTCTACCATATCGGCCATATATTCATACACTGTTTTCCCGTCGATCTGCCTGTCCTGTAGCTCTCCCGAGCTCTTGTTCGAGGTTTTGACCAGTACAAATATCCCTTTATTATATTTTTCGCAATCCGCAACGAACGGAGCGATCCCGTCTGTGCCAAGATAACCGTTTACCGTGGCAAAGTCTGCGTCAAACACAGGGGTTTCTTCGTCACCGATCTTTGTCCTGCCGAGATAGGCGTTCGAATACGCCGTTGCCGTCGCGCCGATATCGTTTCTCTTTACGTCCGCGATCACAACCAGTCCTGCATTTTTTGCGTACGCAATGGTATCGCAAAATGCCTTCATACCTTCGCATCCTTACATCTCGTAGTATGCTGCTTGTACCTTTACAGACGGTACGATGTCCGCGATTTCGTCGATCAACATCCTGTTGTACTGAAAAATATTGCTCGCCGCATAAGAAAGCACATCCATCGAATATTCACGCGACAGAAATTCCGGCGGCAAATAGTCAAATTTTGTATCCAGCCCCACACAGATCGGGCTCTTTTTTTGTATGATCTGTTCAATCAGCTTGTCTATCATAGGTAATTTTTCCTCCACCAATCGTCATCTTCACCCTGCCGCAAAGTTCTGTGCCTAAGAACGGCGTGTTTTTTGCCTTGGAGACGATATCTTTTTCACTATAAATATATTTTTCGCGCACATCGCAAAGCACGATATCTGCAGGCATGCCTGCCGCGATTCTTCCGCCTTTACGCTTTAGCAATGCGTTCGGTCGTTCCGAAAGCAGCCTTGCTAAATCCTTCCAGTCTCTTATACCCACATCCACAAGGTTTGTCACCGCCAGCGCGAACGCAGTTTCAAAACCGATGATCCCGAATGGAGCCTGCTCGATGCCCACCGCTTTTTCTTCCTTACTGTGCGGCGCATGATCTGTTGCGATCGCGTCGATCGTTCCATCAGCGATGCCTCGGCAAACCGCCTGTCTGTCGCGTTCTTCACGCAGCGGCGGATTCATTTTTGCATTGGGGTTCTTATCCAATATCATTTCATCCGTAGCTGAAAAATAATGCGGGCCGCTTTCGCACGTCACATGCACGCCGCGACTTTTTGCACGGCGTATAAGCTCTACGCTTCCCTCTGTGGAAACATGGCAGATATGGATATGCGCGCCCGTCCTTTCTGCATACATAATGTCGCGCGCGGTCATACATTCTTCTACCGCGCGCGGAATACCGCATATTCCGGCCCTCTTTGCGTTTTCTCCGTCGTGTACAACGCCCTGTCCGCGCATTTCCAAGTCTTCCTCGTGCAGCATCAGAAACGTTCCCAGCTCTTTGGCTTTGTCCATTGCCGCCAAAATCATATCGTCTTCAACGACCGGTAATCCGTCGTCAGAAAAGGCGACCGCTCCCGCACGGATCAGCGCCGCGAAATCTGTCAGTTCCTTGCCCTGCATCCCCTGTGTGATGCTTGCGACAGGAAGAACCTCGCAAAATCCTGCTTCCTGTGCCTTTTTGATCATATACGCAACCGTCTCCACACTGTCCGCGACCGGCTTGGTGTTGGGCATGCAGCACACCGCGCAAAACCCGCCCGCAGCAGCAGCTTTTGTACCCGAAACGATATCTTCCTTATGTGTAAATCCAGGGTCTCGCAGATGACAATGCAAATCAACAAAACCCGGGAATGCGTAAAGCCCCTGTCCATCTATTACGCGGTCGGTTTTACCCTGTATGTTTTTTCCCATTTCTTTGACGATACCACCGCCGAGCAATATATCAACACCCGCTTCCATATTGTCGGCATTGCATACCGTTACATTTTTGATCAATAAACTCATATTACTCCTGTTTTATGATGTCGGGCGGAACCAGTGGTTCCGCCCGCACCTATTTTAGATATTCTTAGGCAATACTGCATTTAGAACAATTCCAACAAGCGCACTCA
>NZ_JAYFPU010000194.1:0-2532 GCF_034927525.1 Christensenella sp. | reverse complement strand
GGCTCGTCAAGCACCAATATCTCCGTTTTGCGCGAAAGCGATTTGCATATCTCCACCACCTGCTGGCACGCCACGCTAAGCTCTCCCGCCGGTTGCTTTTCACTGATATTGGAAAAACCCAAACGATCCAAAAGCTTTCTTGCGTTTTTGTTGAGCGCAGGCCAGTTGATGAATTTTTTGCCCAGACCCAAATGATCGATAAAAATATTTTCCGCTACCGTCAAATCCTTTGCCAAAGCAAATTCCTGATAAATGACAGATATCTTATGCTCTTTTGCCTGCTTGGGATCCTGTATGCTGACCGGTTGTCCATGCAGCTTGATCGTTCCTTCGTCCTTTGTATAGACGCCGGAAAGTATTTTGATCAGCGTCGACTTGCCCGCGCCGTTTTCGCCCATCAGCGCGTGTATCTCGCCGGGCCTTAAGTCAAAGTGCACGTCCTGCAACGCGTTCACGCCGCCGAAACTGATCGATATATTTTCCATTTCTACCAGCAATTCACTGTTCTGCATCTTTCCACCTCTTCTCCGACTTAATCAATATCTGTGTGGTTCATATTTTCCTGTGCGCCATACTGTACGTCGTATAACCGCCGGAAAGATCGATCGCTTCAAAGCCATGTCCCGTCAATATCCTGCAGGCCACGTACGCCCGCAGCCCGATGGCACAGCACACTACGATCGTTTTATTTTTGTCGAGTTCCGATATCCTGCTCCTCAGCTGACCGAGCGGGATATGGATCGCCCCGTCGATCATGCCGCGCGCCACTTCGCCGTCCTCGCGCACATCCAGCACCGCGTACTTTTGTGGATCGAGCCCGTCCAACTGATCCCACGAAATAAACCGGCACTGACCGCTTAAGTTGTTCTCCGCCATAAAACCGATCATGTTAACAGGGTCTTTTGCGGATGAATACGGCGGCGCATAACATAGCTGCAGCCTGCCCAGATCATGAACCGTACCGCCAAAATACATCGTCGTCGCGATCACGTCCATGCGCTTATCCACGCCCTCTTTTCCGACCGCGCTCGCCCCAAGGATTTTGCCATCCGGCGCATAGAATACTTTAAGCGCCATTTGCGTCGATCCCGGATAATATGTCGCGTGCGACCATGCGTGTGTTTTGGCGACAAAATATTCACGGCCTTCGCTCCATCCCAATTCCTTTAACTGCCGTTCATTGAGCCCGGTAGAGGCGACAGTCAGCTCAAACACCTTCGCGACCGAGCTTCCCATGCTCCCCCGATAGGCAAGGTTGTCGCCGTGAATGTTGTCTGCGCATATCCTCGCCTGCTTATTGGCCGGGCCCGCGAGAGGGATCATCACCAGCTTTGCCGATACCAGATGCTTCACCTCGATCGCGTCGCCCAGCGCATAAATATTTTCGTCGCTTGTCCTTAAGAATTTGTCTACAATGATTCCGCCTTTTTCCCCGCACGCAAGTCCCGCCTGTTTGGCAAGACCGCTTTGCGGACGTACGCCGACCGCCATAACTACCATGTCTGTTTCTACCTGCTCGCCATTGTCAAGCGTAGCGGTCAATTTGCCCCCTATGCGCGCAAGGCTGTCAAGCCTTCTTCCCAGCTTCAAATGTACGTCGTGCTTTTTGAGCGCCGTATGAACGATCTGTGCCATCTCAAAATCAACGTTCGGCATCACCTGGTCGAGCATTTCCACCAACGTGACGTCTATTCCAAGCCCGCGCAGGTTTTCCACCATCTCAAGGCCGATGAATCCGCCGCCGGCCACCAGCGCCTTTTGCGGTTTGTTCGCAAGCACGTACCCTTTCAGCCTGTCCGTATCGAACATATTCCATAATGTGAACACCGCTTCGTCACTGGCGCCCGGGATATCGGGAATGAAGGGCGTCGATCCAGGGGACAAAACCAGGGTATCGTACGCTTCTTCATAAGTCGTTTGATCGATCAAATTCTTTACCGACACTGTTTTCTTCTGCCGGTCAATGGAGAACACTTCATGCTTCACCCTGATATCGATATCAAAACGTTCCTTCATCCCCTGCACTGTCATAACGAGCAGGTCGTCCCGGTCTTCTATCTCGTTGCCAATATAATATGGCAGGCCGCAATTCGCAAAAGAAATATAATCCCCTTTTTCGAGCAGTATGATCTGCGCATCTTCTTCCAGTCTCCTCATCCTTGCCGCGGTGCCGGCTCCTCCGGCTACGCCGCCAACGATCACTATCTTTTTCATGCTTTCTCCTTTACGATCCCTACTGCTCCGGGATATTGTCTACATTGCGAGATATTTTTCGATGATCTCAGCCGCTTTTGCCACATATGCGTCGCACGTCGGGTGGAAGGCTCCTGCTTCGCCCGCCTGTTCGCGCTCATTCGGGTCTGAAAGGTTGTAGCCTAAAAGCACGGTGCATTGATCGCTTCCCAGTGTATCCTTGAATTCTGTGACCGCCGCATTGACTAATTCATAGGTGTGCAGCTGTTTGTCCGTTTCCTCGGGCTTTTCCTTTCCATTCCTAAGCGCCAGAATGATCGCGATCGCAGAAGCCGTCCA
>NZ_JAYFPU010000328.1:0-7192 GCF_034927525.1 Christensenella sp. | reverse complement strand
ATTTGGTTTGGGAAATCCTAAAGGGATTCGTCTTCTTCCTCTGTGACGAATTGCCGCTCAAAGAACGGGTCGTCCTTGAGGGCGTGCAACTGCTCTTTGCTGAGCAGTGTGTTTGTTCCGAGGCATGCCGTACACCGCGCCGTGCAGGCAGGACAGATGCAGCCCATCTTCATATCCTCCGCGTGCGCCATATAAGCCCCGCACTCCGCGCATTCACAACGCATAGTTAAATACTCCTTATCAGTCAAAATAATGTATGTCAGACGCTGTGCGCCTTGATCTCGCTTTTGTTTTGGTACATCAGGCTGTCCGCCTGTTTGAGCACGTCGTCAATATTGTGATGCGGATGGTACTCCGCGATACCGCAGGCGAAGGAAATATCATGTCTGCCGGCTTCCTCACGCGCATCTTCTAAGTGAGACGCAAACTTTGCGCGATCCATATTCTTCGAAAGAATGGAAAATTCGTCCCCGCCGATGCGGTAAAGCGTCGCGCCCTTGGGTAAATGCCTGCTTACGATCTGTACAAATTTGATCAAAAAAACGTCGCCCGCATCATGTCCGTACAAGTCGTTGACCTGTTTGAAATCATTGATATCAAGGATCGCGATCAGGTAATGCGACCGTCCGCCCAGCCCTGCGAGCCTGCGTGAATAAGGAAGGCGGTTGTATGCGCCAGTGAGCGGATCGACAATAAAGCAATGGATGGTAAGCAGCAGGTAGTAAAGGATCAGCCCGAGCACCGAGCAATCCCACGCCAGAAAACGGTAACCGAGCGCAACTTCAAAAAACATGCACAGAACCAAAAAACCGATGATAGCAAACAAAAACATGCGTTCCATCCCTCTGCTTTTTGCATGCTTAGTTACGGGCTTGATGATCAAAAGCACAATATAAATGATTGCCGTGATGAATGGGACAAAGAAAAGAGGCCCGCGACCATAGGTGTTTTCTTCCGAAATAAAAAATATCAAATTGACAAAGATACTGATAAAGCAAAGTATTGCATTTGCAATCAAGGGGACATTATACCAAGGGCTGACCTTCTCGCGCTCAAAAATTTTAAGCAGCAGGAACGGGATGAGCGGACAAGCCGCAAAATTCAAAAATGAAGTGACGCGCCGCCATGCCCACATGCCGTCGTAGTCAAGTTTGGCAAATACATAATCGGCAGAGATTGCCGCTAGCATTACAAGGTTGATGATGGCGGCAATCATAAAAAGCCTTGTTTGCCGCTTGTCGAACAAGGGATTCATGCAGGCAAAAGCAAGCAACAATATTGCGCCTATGAAAGGGATCAAATTGGTGTTGATGATTAGATCAAGCGACATATTCAAAATCCCCCCAATGCTTTTTCCTTGAATTTATCGTATAATAAAAGAAGGTATTTGTCAAAGGAAAAGGGAAAGGAACAGAAGATATTGAAAGCACAGATTACATATCTTGATAACAGTGGTTTCGCAGTGAAAACAAGCGGTCATTTTTTGATCTTCGATTGCTGGAACATGAAGGCGACACAGGGAAAAAAGGGGCTTATGGGCGGCGCGGTCGATCCGGCAGAGCTTGCCGGCGAAAATGTAGTGGTGTTTGTGTCCCACGCTCATGGCGACCACTATAGCACAGGAATATTCAAATGGGCGGGCTACATCCCAAACATCCGCTATATCGTATCGGATGATGTGCGCGCGCCAAAAGAGGCATACGCCTTGAAACCACACGAGGCATACGACATCGACGGGATTCATATTAGAACACTGCGCTCCACAGACGAGGGCGTCGCATTTTTGGTGGAGGTGGACGGCCTTCATATCTACCACGCGGGAGACCTCAACTGGTGGCACTGGGAAGGCGAAGACCCGCGCTGGAACGCGAAGATGGGCGACGACTATAAGCGTGAGATCGATAGGCTCGCAAAAGAGAAAATCGATATCGCTTTTGTACCTGTAGACCCGCGCTTAGAACGCGACCAGCTTCGGGGCATTGCTTATTTCATGGAAACGGTGGACGCAAAGATGGTGATCCCCATGCACTACGGCAGGGACGCAACAAGCGCGGCGCATGCGCTTGAGGGAGCGCATATCCGGCATGCAGGACGCGTCATAAGCCCTATGCAGCGGGGACAGACGATCGGTTTTGAATAACAAAGAATGCGGACGGGCAACCGTTCGTATTTTTTTTGCTTGACTGCGTAACAATGTTATGTTATATTGTGATGTATAAAACGTAACAATGTTACACAGAAAGGAGCGACAACATTGAATCTGATATCAAAAAAAGACCTGTTGGCGCAGACGGGAATATCTTACGGGCAGCTTTACCGCTGGAAACGGCAGCGGCTGATCCCTGACGAATGGTTTGTGAAACAGTCTTCCTACACCGGGCAGGAGACCTTCTTCCCGCGGGAGCAGATACTAAGCCGGGTACAGTCTATCTTAGAGCTTAAGGACGGACACTCGATGGAGGAGCTGGCGCGCATGTTTTCGCCTGAGGAAGCGGGGACGACGATTTCCGTCGGGGAGCTGCGCGAGGTCGGAGAGATCAGCACAGAACTGCTCGATGTGCTGGAAGGCCATCAGGAAAGCTACGGCTTTTCGCAAGTTGCCCTCCTGGCGATACTATCACAGGCGGCAGAGATACCCGCAAAAGAACGCGCAGAGCTTTTCAAAGGCGGAGCGACGGCGCTGCACAGGGCAAAAATTGCAGGGCTTGTGTGTGTGATCTTTCAGGCACAAGCAAAATATCATATCGTATTTGCACAGGGAACACTGCTGTTTGGTGATGACATCACCGTTTTGGGAGCGTGGCCCATGGACGAATGGGCGGGAAAATTAAAAGTAAATCATAAGGATAAATGGAAATAGGGAGAAAGTTATGGATGTCAAAGGAAAGCATATGAGTGGGTTTACGATCAATGGCGTGGGAACGATCGACGGCGGGAAATTCGGCAGCTTGAAGATCGACGGCGTGGGAAAATGCACGGACGATATCGAGGTGGAAAGTATTGAGATCGACGGTACGTTCCAATGCGATGGAAATATAAAAGCGGGGCTCTTTGACTGCGACGGCATGGCAAAGCTCAAAGGAAACCTGGAGGCAAAGAAGCTTGACGTAGACGGCATGCTCACCGTGAAAAACGGAAGGGTCGAGGCAGAGGAGATACACTGCGACGGCATGATCGAAGTAAGCGGGGAAGTATCGGCGGATGTGATCGAGGCAAACGGCTATATCACCGCAGGTGAGATCGTAGGGGACAGGGTTTCTATCAAATCCAGAGGCAATGTGGTCGGGTTTGCGCTTGTCAAAATATTTAACAAAAAGAGCGAGATCAGCATGATCGAGGCGACGACTGTAGAGCTGGAAGGCGTTTGGGCTCATACGGTGAACGGCAGGGACATCACGATCGGGCCACGCTGCGAGATCAAAAACGTAGACTGCAACGGCGCGCTGTATATCGATGAAAAAGCAACGGTCGGCTCCATCACGGGGAATTACACCATGCGTAAATAAAAGTGCCAGTCAGATAAAACCGTCTTTTCGAAGGCGGTTTTTTGCATAAAGCGACAAGTATTTGTACTGCACTTCAAACAACAGACGCGCAGCGCGCCGTCTAACTCGTTCGTACAAGCACTTGACCGCTTTTATTAAATATTCTTATGTTGACCTGTTTTGGCACTGCCGTATGCTATACTGGTAAAACAAAGACGAAAGGCGTGTGCGGTATGGACATTTTTGGCAAGCTAGAGATCCTTGCGGATTCGGCAAAATACGACGTTGCGTGTACG
Organism: Christensenella sp.; assembly: GCF_034927525.1. Taxonomy (NCBI): domain Bacteria; kingdom Bacillati; phylum Bacillota; class Clostridia; order Christensenellales; family Christensenellaceae; genus Christensenella; species Christensenella sp. The sequence goes on along the minus strand of NZ_JAYFPU010000328.1, from coordinate 3,411 downwards.
TCGAGCGGCGTAGACAGGAAAGCAGGCCCGGGCGGCATCGGCAGCTCTGTCGCCTGCGGTATCTGCCACAGCTTCGCGGCGGACGGACGGTGTATTTCGCTGCTCAAGGTGCTGATGACCAACGTATGCGTATATGACTGCACATACTGCATCAACCGGGTTTCCAATGATGTGCCGCGCGCGATGTTCACGCCGCAAGAACTTGCAGACCTGACCATTCATTTTTACAAACGTAATTATATCGAAGGATTATTTTTGAGCTCAGGCGTTGTCAAAAGCGCGGATTATACGTGTGAGCTGATGATCGAGACGCTGCGCATTTTACGTGAGGACTACAAGTTTTACGGCTACATCCACGCCAAGGCGATCCCCGGCGCGTCGCCCGACCTGCTCGAGCGGCTGGGTATGCTGGCGGACAGGATGAGCGTCAACATCGAAATGCCATCGGGAGACAGTCTGAAGCTGCTCGCGCCCAACAAAACAAAGGACGCGGTGCTAAAGCCAATGGAATTTATCCGCGACCGCAAGAGGGAAAACAAGCAAGAAATCACAGTATATAAGCATGCGCCCAAATTCGTGCCCGCGGGGCAAAGCACACAGATGATCGTCGGCGCGTCGCCCGAAACGGACTTCCAGATCCTGAACCTCACAGAGGGCTTATATAAAAAATACCAGTTGAAGCGCGTGTTTTTTTCCGCCTATATCCCCGTGGTGGAAAACACCCTGCTGCCCTCGCTTGATACCAAGCCGCCGTTGCTGCGTGAGCATAGATTATATCAGGCGGACTGGCTGCTGCGGTACTACCAGTTTACCGCAAGTGAGATACTGGACGAAAAAAATCCGAATTTCAACCCGTTCATCGATCCAAAATGCAATTGGGCGCTGCATAATATGGACCGCTTCCCCATAGAGGTCAACCGCGCGCCTTACGAGGAGCTGTTGCGCGTGCCGGGCGTCGGCGTACGCAGCGCAAAGCGCATCTTGTACGCGCGCCGCGCATGCTCACTGAATTTCGACGGGCTCAAAAAGCTGGGCGTTGTATTGAAGCGCGCGAAATACTTCCTTACCTGCGGCGGAAAAATGCACGATGGCACACGCTTTACGCAGGAGGACGTGCTCATTTCCATGATGTCCAAAAAGACGCTTGCGCAATACAAGCTAAGCCCGTATTGCCCCAATGGCAGCAAGCAGCTTTCGCTGTTTGAGCAAAGCGGACTATTGGGGGAGGAGATGCAGAAATGCCTGACGGGACAGTTGTAAATTACCGCTACGACGGGAGCTTTGACGGGCTTCTTACCTGCGTGTTCGAAAGCTTTGAGAAAAAAGAGATTCCGCAGGAGATCAACGGGCCGGACGCAGGGCAGATGAGCCTGTTTGCGGAAAAGGAGATATTGACGGACGAGGAAAAGGCAAAGCGCGTGCTTGTGTCCATTCCCAAAAAGATCAATGCAGAGGCGCTTTCCTTCATCCGGCGCGCCTACCTCACGTGCTTGCCGGGGAAAGAGCGATATATCCTTTTGTTCCTGCACAAGGGCTTCCGCATGGGCGCAAAGGTCATGCGGCTGTTATCGGACGACGTGGTGAACGTACTTTTTAAGGCGGTGAAGCGCCTCGGGAACGAGACGCACCTCTTAAAGGAATTCATCCGCTTTTCCGTATATGATCAGGTGCTTGCGGCGCAAATTACGCCGAAAAATTTTGTGTTGCCGTTTTTGGGGCAGCATTTTGTGGAGCGTTTCCCCAACGAGGCGTTTTTAATTTATGATACGACGCACCAGATGGCGCTCACCTACGAAAAAGGGAGCATCCGGATCAATCCGGTCGAAAATTTCAATATGCCCGCCCCCAGCGAGGAGGAACGCCAGTTTCGCAGACTGTGGAAAATGTTTTATGATACGATCGCCATCAAGGAACGTGAAAATCCGCGCTGCCGCATGAGCATGATGCCCAAGCGCTACTGGGTCAATATGACAGAGTTCGCGGTCGAAACAGACCCTGCCATGCTGCTGCCCATCAAAATCTAAAAAAATTTTACTTGACCCTGACGTTATGTCATAGTATAGGATAAGAATATACCAAAGGAGGCGCGGCATGAAAACAGTACATGAGGTTTCGCAATGCGCGGGGATCAGCGTGCGCACGCTGCACTATTACGACCAGATCGGTCTGCTATTTCCCAGCGAAGTAACGGACGCGGGCTATCGGCTGTATGACGATACGGCGATCAGCCGCCTGCAGCAGATCATGTTTTACCGCGAGCTTGGTTTTGCCCTTAAGGATATCCGGGGCATTCTCGCAAGCGACTCCTTTGACGAGGCAGACGCGCTCACAAAGCACCGCAAGCTGCTTTTGATGAAGCGCGAGCGCTTGGATGCGCTCATCGGCCTTGTAGACCGTATACTGAAAGGAGAAAAAACAATGAGCTTTACAGAATTTGATGAAACACAGATAGAAGCGCAGCGCAGGGCATACGCCAAAGAGGCGCGTGAGCGCTGGGGGAATACCGACGCATATGCGCAAAGCGAACAGAAGACGGCACAGTACTCAAAGCAGCAGTGGAAAACGATCCATAATGAAGCTGCGGAAATCTACCGGCAGTTTGCAAGCCATATGGACGAAGGTGCGGGCAGCGAAGGGGCGCAGCAGGCAGTCAGGCAGTGGCAGGCGTATATTACAAAGTACTTTTATACCTGCACAAACGACATCTTAGCGGGATTAGGGCAGATGTACACGGCGGACGAACGTTTCGCAAAAAACATCGACGCGCACGCCCCCGGTCTTGCCGCCTTTATGAGCGAGGCAATCAGGATCTATTGTCTCAGCTGATCTTGCGTTTGTTTTTCCAGATGCTTGCAAAGAGGAACGCGCAGGCGATCACGCCAAGCAGAAGGAAGGACAACAGCAGCGGTGTGAAATCATAGCTTCCACCCTGCCAGAAGCCCGCAAAATCGCGGCTGATATAGGTCATGGGCAAAGCGTTGGCCACGGCCTGCAAGCCTTCGGGCAGGCGGTCGACGCTTACGCCCATCATGCCGCAGATCACCATAAAACCAAAATATAAGGTCATTGTGATACCATAGGTGGGGCCGAACTTTCCGGTCAGGGAGGCGATCGCGTGTGCCAGCACGAACAAAATGACAGCAAGGACGTAAAGCGCGGCGATCAGGATCAGCGCGGAGGAAAGCTGCGGCACCTGAATATCAAGCAAAAGATAGTCCGCAACAGTATAGATCGCGAGGGCGATTGTCATGAAGATCAGGTTGGCAATCATTTTTGCGCCCAGCATGCTTTGTTCGCGAAAGCCGAACAGGCGGAAGCGCAGCGGCACCTCGTTTTCCAATTCCTGCGAATAGTTTGCCGCATAGCCGATCAGCAGCGTCGCCAGCGGAATGATCAGGCTCATGGTGATGA
>NZ_JAYFPU010000093.1:0-2476 GCF_034927525.1 Christensenella sp. | reverse complement strand
GCATATCCGTCGCTCACATTGACGATATCTCCCGCTTTTCCTTTTCCCGCTACATCCTGATTCAAAATTACTTTCATTACTCAGCTCTCCTTCTTGTATTCTTCTATTGCTTCTTTCAGCTCTGTTACGATTTGCTCTTTGCTCATTCCCTTGATCTGCGCTCCTGCGATCGTGGCGTGTCCGCCGCCGCCCAGCTTTTCCAAAATGCGCTGTACGTTGATCCCGCCGATGGAACGGCCGGAAACCAGTATCACGCCGTTTTGCTCGCACAGCACGAACGAAGCGCTGATGCCGCGTATGCCGATCAGCGAATCGGCTGCCTGCGCCGCCAGAAGCTGCGGATTTTTCGCATCATCCGGACACCACGATATCGCGATACCACTGGGAAGGATATCCGCCCCCTGCACAACCTTTGCGCGCGCGTTGAACGTCTCTAAGTCATCCTGAAACAGATGCCGGATCGTCGTCGTGTCTGCGCCCAGCTTTCGCAAATAAGACGCCGCTTCAAATGTACGCACGCCCGTTTTGAACGAAAACCCTTTGGTGTCGATCGTGATCCCTGCCAGCAGCGACTCCAGCTCAAGCGGTTTGATGTGCATCTTGTCCGCGAAATATTGCAATATCTCCGTCACCATTTCCGCTGTCGAAGATGCGTATGGCTCGTGCAAATAAAGCGTCGGATTTTCGATATGATCCGTCCCGCGCAGGTGATGGTCGATCACCACCAGCGTATCTGCCTTGCCAAACAGCGAGGGCGCGAGCGCAAAGTCTGCGATCTGTGTATCCACAACGATAAGCATTGTCTTTTGATCCATCATAGATGCCGCATCCTGCGGCGTTACGAGCAAATCCTTATAATCCGGATCGCGCGCGATCTCGTCCACCAGCCCCTGTATCGCGGCGTTCGGCTTATCGAGCACGATATACGCTTTCTTCTCTACCTTACGCGCACACGCAAGCAAACCCATCGCAGCGCCCATGCAGTCAAGATCAGGAACTGTGTGCCCCATGATCATGACCTTGTCGCATTGCTCCATCATATTTTTCAGTGCATGCGCGAACATACGCGATTTCACGCGTGTACGCTTTTCCATGCCCTGCTGCGTCCCGCCATAAAACTTATATCCGGCTTCCTCTTTGATCACCGCCTGATCGCCGCCGCGCGCAAGGGCAAGCTCGAGCGCTGCCGTCGCGTTGCTGTTCGCTTCCTCCGGCGACGCCCCCACGCCCGTGCCTACACTGATTGTCGGGTGGAACGCGTCGTTGCCCGTGCCGATTTTGCGCATCTCGTTCAGTATATCAAACTTGCTTTGCATCAGCGAGGACAGAAAACGCCGTTCAAATATCACGATAAATTTGTCGCGGTCGTATTTTTGGTACGCACCGTGCACATTCCTTACGTTTTTAAAGATCACGTGCTCGATCTCCGCGCCAATCTCCGCATGACAGCTTTGCTCCGTTCCTCGCAGCAGATCGCCGTAATTATCCACCTGAATATGACAGATCGTCGTGGTCAGCGACTTGGAAAGCGCCGACGCTTCATACGTTTTTTCAAAGTCGATCAGCCGGTGTATCGTATACTCTTTGCCGCCCCACTCGCATCCTATCGTCTCTTTGTAATAGGTCTTGCCGTGTATCTTGACCTTTTTATCCTTTTCCGGCTTATTTAACTGCGGAAATACGCGAAAGATATTTTTCCCTTCACAGTGCATGCCCGCCAGCATAAAGAACGCCGGGTTATGCCATCCAATCACGCCGCCCTGCTTTGTGATCGCCGTGGGGATCGTGACCGCGTTGACATATTTATCGATGCGCTCCGAACACGTTGTGAGTATCTGCGCCGCCGTATAAAACCACCGTTGCTTGTTCATCGTAGAAATCATGAAGTACAGCACCGCAACGACAAAGACGATCACCAAAATCGCCATGCGCAGGTAAGTGTGCTGAATGAGCAGCAACACAAACACGACTGCCGCAAGCAGGACGAGAAAGATCACCAATTCATTTGAGACATAACTGATCTTTGTTTTTTCCTTCATCTCACACCTGTTGCGTCCATTCCCTCTTGCGGAACTTCACGATCTGCTCAAAAAATCCGACCCACATGAAGATATTCAGTCCAAACAGCATCAGGATCAAGAATATGATGACAATGATCGCAATCCTGCCCGAAGCGGAGCTTAACTTTTTCTTCAGCAGCCAGTCTGTGAACGCCATACCCTGAATCATATATGTAATACTGAAAAAGCCCATGATGATGGCGTATACCAGATTAAAGTTGCGCCACTCAAGCGTCATGCCCAAAAACGCCACAACAAGAGCGACAAGCGACCATGTCCCATATTTTGAAGGAAGTGCCAGCTGCGAGAACGTCGGGACCTTGCCCACCTCCACGCCTTGTTTTCCAACGATCGCACGCGGGATCACATAGTTGAACAATCCAAACAGCGCCACACAGAACATTGCCGCCTGCGGG
>NZ_JAYFPU010000083.1:0-20479 GCF_034927525.1 Christensenella sp. | reverse complement strand
ATTTTTTGAAATTCGAAAATTCCTGCATCGCTTTTTTGAGCATATCGCAGCAGGACACGATGATATCCATAAATTCGAGCGCTTCCGGACGGATCGACTGGATGTTGAACGTATAGATCTTGACGATCACGTCTTCTACGGCGTCCGTTACATCGTCGATATCCTGTGCAAGCGCGCTGACATCCTCGCGCTCTATGGGCGGAAGGAATTCGTGAAGCAGTACCTGCATCATTTCATGCTTCGCGCTGTCTGCGGAATGCTCTATTTCGTGGATGGAGTTCATGACGTCTTCGACCGTATTGGGATCAAAGCAGCGCAGCGTATCGTTTAACTGTGACGCAGCCATACAGGAATTATTGACCAGGTTTACAAACCCATCATAATAATTATAAGAACGTTTTCGTGCCATTGTAATCAAATCCTTTCTTTGATCAGAAGATCGCCATAAATAATAATGCCATCAAAAAGCCGATGATACCACAGCCGGGAAAAGTCAATATCCAGGCCATGAACATATCCTTGACCACGCCCCAGTTGACGGAAGACATACGGCGCGCGGCGCCTACTCCCATGATGGCGGTCGTTTTGGTGTGTGTGGTACTGACGGGCAGACCCGTCAGGGAAGAAACGAGCAGGCATGTCGTCGCGGACACATCCGCATCGAAGCCCTGATAGCCTTTTAAGTGAACCATATCCATACCCACCGCTTTGATGATGCGGTAGCCGCCGATGGAAGTGCCGAGCGCCATGACGACGGAGCACAAAATCATCAGCCAAATGGGGATTTCGAAGGAGGTAACGTTGGCCTGTCCTTGCGCAAGGAACAGGCCGAGCAGGAATACGCCCATAAATTTCTGGCCGTCCTGTGCGCCGTGCATAAAGGACATGGCGGCAGCGCCGCCGATCTGACCGCCGCGGAAAAATCTTGTTGTTTTCCGGTGGTCTTTGTATTTGCAAATGCGGGCAGTGAGCTTACCGGAAGCCCAGCCGAGGCCAAAACCGAGGCCTGTGGAAAGCGCAAGGCCGTAAAGCACCTTGACCCATTCCGCGCCGTTGATGCCGCCGAGACCGCCGTGCATCGCAATGGCCGCACCCGAAAGCCCTGCACTGAGCGCGTGGCTCTCGCTGGTGGGGATACCAAAGCGCCACGCGACGGTAGCCCATGTGACGATGGCGACCATAGCCGCGCACAAAGCGACGATGGATTCGTGCGGGTCTCCGCCGAAATCGACCATGCTATAGATGGTATAGGCAACGGTGGCGTTGATCATGGTCATGACGAATACGCCCAGAAAATTAAAAACAGCCGCCATCAGGATCGCGGGTTTGGGCTTTAGCGCCCGTGTGGAAACGCAGGTCGCGATCGCGTTGGGGGCGTCAGTCCATCCGTTGACTAAGATGACAGCGAGCGTAAGGATCACAGTAACCAAAAAAGCGGGGTTTGTACCCATTTGAGAAAGAAATTCTGTAAACGATATCGACATAAGCCATTTCCCCGATCAATCGTAATAATGATGGGACAAATAATGTCCTTTACTAGTATACTATAAAAAAGAAAAATATTGTATAGACAAAATGCAGATATCAAAAAAAGAGTAGAATGCAAACAAACACGTTGAAAAAAAAGGAAGATGGGTATACAATAAAGTGTATTGGAAATAAGGAAAGGCACAATATATGGGACTTGAGATCGCACCGCTTTTCAGTGGCTCCAAGGGAAACTGTATCTATATCGGAACCGAGCAGTCCAAAGTTCTGGTGGACGCGGGGTATTCGTGCACGAAGATATCGGCGGAGCTTAAGAAGGCGGGTGCGCATATGGAGGACATCGACGGTATTTTGGTGACGCATGAGCACAGCGACCATATCGGCGGTGTGGGCGTGATCTCCCGCAAATACGATATTCCCGTATATGCAAACGAGGAAACGTGGCAGCAGATGGAAACGCGTATCGGTGGGGTGAACACGAAGAACATAAGGATCATCGATGAGAAGGATTTTTATGTGAAGGAGCTGTGCATCCAGCCTTACGAGATATCGCATGACGCGGTACGGCCGTTTGGCTACAGCATCACGGCACAGGGGAAAAAGGTCAGTGTGATGACGGACTTGGGGCACGTGACAGAAAAAATACTAAAGCAGGTCGCGGGGTCTTCCATCGTACTTTTGGAATCCAACCATGATGTGGAAATGCTCAAGTGCGGGCCGTATCCGTATTATCTGAAACGGCGCATTTTGTCGGGCAGCGGGCACCTTTCCAACGACGACGCGGCGACAACGGCGTACAAGCTGGTTGCCTCCGGCGTGCGCGGGATACTGCTCGGGCACCTTTCGGAAAAAAACAATTTCTATGAGCTTGCATATGAAACGGTGTGCAGCTTTCTACAGCAAAACAATATTGTGATCGGTAAGCATGTTGCGGTGGGAATGGCGAAACGCGAAGGCGTGACGGGCGTTTATACCGCGATATAAACAGTGTGGAGGGTATATGGTAAAAAGAACGAAAATTGCAATTGCAGTGGTACTTGTAGCCGTGATGGCGATGGGGTTGTGCGCGTGTGCGCCTGCGGCAGAAGACGGGCTGACTGCGCTCGAGCTTGAGCTGCCGGACGGATCGACTGTCGATATGATGGAGCAGTCGAGCATTACTCTCACAAGCGACAATATTGGCAAAGAAGTCAAGCTGCGCGGCACGAAGATCGTGAATGGCGAGGAGATATCTAAGGAACTGAAAACGTATGAACTGAAGGAAGGATATAACGATATCACGGTGCATGTTGCGCTTGCGGACGACGCTACGGAGGAACGTAAGATCACGGTATTCGTTGAGCTGGCGGATGCGCCGCTGAAATCGAGCGAACCGTCGGATGCGGCGGAATCGCCAAGTGCACAAGCGAGCGAATAAGAAGGAGATACCGTCATCAAGATCAAGGTCATTTGTATCGGAAAACTAAAGGAAGACTTTTATACAAAAGCGCAGGCGGAATATACAAAAATGCTTGCGCGTTTTTGTGATGTCGTGATAGACGAGCTGCCGGACGAACCGCTGACCAACGTCAAAGGGGAAAAGGCGGAGACGGCGGTCAGGGAAGCGGAGGGCAGACGCATCCTTGCAAAATGTGAGGGATATGTGATCGCGTGCGATGTGCGGGCAAAGCAGCTTAGCTCAGAAGCGTTCGCGCAAAAGCTGGATACGCTTATGACGGGCGGGAGCAGCACCATAAGCTTTGTGATCGGCGGGTCGCTGGGGCTTTCTGACGAGGTGAAAAAACGTGCGGACTTAAGGCTGTCTGTATCAGAAATGACGATGCCGCACAGGCTGTTCCGTATTGTACTGTTAGAGCAGGTGTTTCGCGCGTTCAAGATACTAAACCACGAGACATACCACAAATAGTTATGATATAATATGTGTATTATTTATTTGGATTGATAGGAGCAGGAAATGGCAGAAAGCGAATCAAAAAATTTTATTGAAGAAATCATTGAAAGCGATCTAAAAAAGGGTGTTGTAGCCGAAGTTGTGACGCGGTTCCCGCCCGAGCCGAACGGATATCTGCATTTGGGTCACGCAAAGGCGATCTGCCTGAATTTCGGGCTGGCGGAGGAATATAACGGGAAATGCAACCTGCGTTTTGACGATACCAATCCCTTAAAGGAAGACGCTGCGTATGTTGACGCGATCAAAAAGGATATCGAATGGCTGGGATTTTCTTGGGACAAGGAAGTCTACGGCTCGGATTATTTTGAGTATATGTATGCTTGTGCACAGACGCTCATCAAAAAGGGACTGGCGTTTGTGGACGACCTGAGCGCCGAGCAGATGCGCGAATACCGCGGGACGCTTACGGAGCCGGGCAAGGAAAGCCCGTACCGCGACCGCAGTGTGGAAGAAAACCTAGACCTTTTCACACGGATGAAAGCGGGAGAGTTTGCGGACGGGGAAAAGATACTGCGTGCAAAGATCGACATGGCCTCCCCCAACCTCAACATGCGCGATCCGGCGATCTACCGCATTGTGAAATCAGCGCACCACCGCACGGGGGACAAGTGGGTCATCTATCCGATGTATGATTTTGCGCACCCGTTAGAAGATGCGTTTGAGGGCATCACGCATTCGGTTTGTACGATGGAATTTGAAGACCACAGGCCGCTCTATGACTGGTTTGTCAAAAATTGCGACTGTGAAAACGTACCGCACCAGTACGAGTTTGCGCGCCTGAACCTTACAAACACGGTGATGAGCAAGCGGTATTTAAAAAAGCTAGTGGATGATGGCGTGGTTTCCGGCTGGGACGACCCGCGTATGCCTACGCTTTCCGGCGTGCGCCGCAGAGGATACACACCGGAGGCGATCCGCGATTTTTGTGAGCGTATCGGCGTGGCAAAGGCAGTGTCTGAGGTGGATGTGCGTCTTTTGGAGCACTGCGTGCGCGAGGACCTTAACGCACATGCGCCGCGTGTGATGGCGGTGCTGCGTCCGCTTAAGCTGACGATCGAAAATTATCCGGACAATGAGACGGAAATGCTTACGGCTGAGGATCTGCCGGGGGGAGAAAGCAGGCATGAGGTGCCGTTTTCTAAGCACCTGTATATCGAGCAGGACGACTTTATGGAAGAAAAGCCGAACAACAAATATTTCCGCCTGTACGTGGGAGGCGAGGTGCGGCTAAAAAACGCATACATCATCAAATGCGAACGCGCCGTTAAGGATGCGGACGGAAATGTGGTGGAGGTCGTTTGCAGCTATGACCCGTCGACGAAATCCGGCGGTGAGAACAGTGGCAAAAAGGTCAAAGGCACGCTGCACTGGGTGGACGCCGACACAGCTGTCAGGGCGCAGGTGCGGCTGTTTGACCACCTGTTTTTGGAGCAGGAGGATGGCACGTACGTGACGAATGAAAATTCAATGGTGGTGCTTGACCATGTGCTTGTAGAGCCACACATCTTGTCGGCGCAAAAGGGCGACCGGTTCCAGTTTATGCGGCAGGGATATTTTGCCATCGACCCGACAGACAGCACGGATAATAAGCTGGTGTTCAACCAGATCGTAAGCTTGAAGGACAGCTTTGCCAAACAGGTATTGAAAGGAAATTGATCATGGAAGTTAGAACGAGATTTGCGCCCAGCCCGACGGGATACCTACACATTGGCGGCCTGAGGACGGCGCTTTACGCATTTTTGTTTGCGAAAAAACACGGCGGGAAGTTTATCCTGCGCATCGAGGACACAGACAGGGAACGGCTTGTCGATCAGGCAAGCGAGATCATTTACCGCACGCTTAAGGATACGGGGCTCGTGTACGACGAAGGTCCGGATGTGGGGGGCGAATATGGCCCGTATATCCAGTCTGAGCGCAAGGACATTTACCGCGAGTACGCGCAGGCGCTCGTTGAGCGCGGAGCGGCGTATTATTGCTTTTGCACCAAAGAACGCCTTGGCGACCTTCGCACACAGTGCGAAGCGAAGGGCGAACAGTTTAAGTACGACAAACACTGCCTTTCCTTATCGCCCGAGGAGATACAAAAGAATCTTGACGCGGGCGTGCCCTACGTCATCCGCCAGAACATCCCCGTGGAGGGAGAGACGACGTACAGCGACATGGTATATGGCGACATCACCGTGCCAAACAGCGATATGGAAGACAATATCCTCTTGAAATCGGACGGATACCCGACGTACAATCTGGCGAACGTGGTGGACGACCACCTGATGGGTATCACGCATGTGATTCGCGGGATCGAATATCTTTCCTCTACCCCCAAATATAATTTACTGTACGAGGCACTCGAGTGGAGCGTGCCGGAATATATTCATTTGCCGCCGGTGATGCGCGACAAGCACGCCAAGCTAAGCAAGCGGCACGGCGATGCGTCGTATGAGGATTTTATTGCCAAGGGATTCCTGTCCCCTGCGATCCTCAATTACATTGCGCTTCTTGGCTGGAGCCCTTCTGACAATCAAGAGATTTTTACGCTGGGAGAGCTGATCGACGTTTTTGATGTGTCGGGCATCAGCAAGAGCCCGGCGATCTTTGACGTGGAAAAGCTTACGTGGATGAACGCGGAATATATCCGTGCGCTTTCTGAGGAAGAATTCATCAAGACGGCGATGCCGTATTTTGAGCAGGCCATCGATCCGGATAAATTCGACTTGCCGCTTTTGACGCGTCTGATCCAGCCGCGGCTTGAGGTGTTTACGGATATCCCCGGAAAGGTCGCGTTCCTTACCGAGATGCCGGAGTATGACATCGACCTTTACAACCATAAGAAAATGAAGGTCACGCCGCAGAGCGCGCTTGTCAATATCGAGGCGGCTTATCCTGTGCTGCGCGATCTGTCGGAATTTAATGAAACGGCGATACATGACGCGATGATGGAGCTGGTTGAAAAACTGGGCATCAAAAACGGACAGCTTCTGTATCCGCTGCGCGTGGCGATCTCCGGTGTGGCGGTCACGCCGGGCGGCGCGATCGAGATCGCGTATTTGCTGGGCAAACACGAAACACTCAGCCGGCTTGAAAAAAGTATTGCGCTGCTGAAAGAGCAGCTTGTATAGGAGGTTTTTATGCCAGGACAAATGCTAACACCACAATCGGTACCGGACAAAACAAAGATAGGCGGATGGCTCGCTTTCATCGGCTTTAGGATCATTGTCGGCCTTGTTGTAAACATCGTAGGGCTGGCGGCGATGTCGGCGAATAAAGCACAGGGCATGTATTATTTCTACGGAACGGATATCATGCTTGTGTTGATCACTTGTCTGGGCGCGGTGACGCTGGTTTTTTATTTCCTGAAAAAGAAACCTTTTGTTTTTCTGTATATTGCATGCGTGGCGCTGACGATCGTTAATAATGCGATCGTGCAGGGCGGTGCGATTTTGGCGATACAAATGACCGTGGAATCTCTGCTGATCGCTTATTTGCTGATGTCGCGCCGGGTCGCTTATATATATGACTTTCATATCAAAGCGAACGCGATCCCGCATTATGAGGGAGAGGCGATGCCTGCTGCTGTCACGGGGCTTGACGCTAGACAGGAAAAGGTGTTTGCCGACCTGCGTGAGGCAAAAAAACAGCACGACGAAGGAGATTTGTCGGACGAAGCATTCAAGGAAATTAAAAGAAAGCTGCTGCTTGCGCTTTAGGAGGTCGGATATGAAAAAAATGATAGCGGCGGTCGCGGCGGCTTTATTGATCGTACTATGTGCGGGAACGGCGTTCGCGCAAAGCAAAGAATACAGCCTGCCGGAATTGAATCTGACGGTCATGCTTCCTGATGGATACCTTGTGCTGACGGACGAGACACTTGACGATGCACAGGTACAGGACACGCTTTATGACTGGTATGGACTGGACGCGGAGGCCGTACGCGATTCGTTCGAAGAACAGGACATCTATCTGGATGCGCTGGAGATGGACGGCGAGAATGAATTCATGATCAGTATGACGCGGGACGAAGAAGATAGTGTTCCATCTGTGGCGACGGCAAATTTCAATCAGATCCTGATAGAAGACCTGCGGGATTCGCCGGAATATGTCGATCAGCAGGTAGAGTATTTCAAAAGCGCGGATTATGCGGAGTGGACCGGCGGAGAGGTCGCGGACGTTAAAAAGGTGTCGACAGACGACGCGCTCTATATTTCCTATCACGTCATTGTTGAGGTGGACGGCATCGAGTATGACGAGCTTCATTATATGACGGTCAAAAACGGACAGTATATGGATTTCGTGCTGCGTGAAAATGGCGGCAGCATTATGCCTGAACATGAACAGATGATGGAAGAAATCATGGGCAGCGTGAAAATCGAACAGGTGGACAACGAGGTTTCGAGAAAAATGGTCGCGCAGGCGCAAGCGAGCACGGCGGGCGTTATTATCGGGATCGTCCTTGCGGCGATCGTTGTGCTGGGCTCTTATATAAAGTATAAGAAGCGCTTAAGTGCAGAACAGGCGCAGGCAAACCAAATGGCAAGTCTTGAGCGCGATACAGTTTTGCGCAACAACACCACCGAACAAGCGAAGTATTTGATAGGGCGGCTTACTGTGCTGCGGGACGAAGGCGCGATCACGCAGGAGGAATATGAGCGCAAGGTTGGGGAGATCGGAAAAAGGGGCGTTTGAGCAGGCTCCTAGAATCACTTGACTTTTTCATAAAGAGTAAGATATAATATTTTGATGTAGCGTCCTTGCTCTGCGGACAAAAAGCAGGGCCATTAGTCCATGAGGAGGTGAATTACGGATGACAAAGTATGAATCAATGTATATTTTGAAGCCGGATATGGAAGAGGAAAAGAAAGACGCGCTCGTAAAGAGATTTTCTGATATCGTCACGAACAATGGCGGTACGGTCGAAAAGATCGACGAGTGGGGCAAAAAACGTCTTGCTTACCCGATACACTATATCAATGACGGCTACTACGTACTGATGCACTTTGAAGCCGAGTCGGAACTGCCGACCGAGCTTGAAAGAAACTACAAGATTTCAGACGACGTATTGCGTTTTATGGTTATCAATCTTGACGCGAAATAGGAAATGGGCGCAGGTATGTTTTTATGCCTGAAAACGATTAAAAAAGGATGGTTCCAGTATGAACAAAGCGATTCTGGTTGGAAATTTAACAAGGGATCCTGAACAGCGCACGACATCGAGCGGTATATCCGTCACCAGCTTTACAGTGGCGGTACAGCGCAGGTATAAAACGCAGGACGGACAGCAGCAGGCGGATTTTATTCCGGTGGTTTGCTGGCGCGGACTTGCGGAAAACGTGGCGCGGTTCTGTTCGAAGGGTTCTAAGGTTGGCGTTGTGGGTACGATCCAGACGCGCAACTACGACGATGCAAACGGTGTGAGGCGCTACGTGACCGAGATCATCGCGGACGAAGTTGAATTTTTGAGCAGCAGGCGCGACGGCCAGGGAGGCGGTCAGGGCGAGTATGTTCCGCCGAGCGAGCCCCCGCAGCAGAATGCTAACGCAGATGATCTGTTTGCGGAAGAGCTTTCTGATTTCCAGCCGTTAGACGATGCGGAACTGCCTTTCTGATTTCTAAGTAAAGGAGTATCTTATCATGAGTGAAGATAGAGCAAGAAGACCTATGCGCGCAAGACGTCCGAGAAGGAAAGTTTGTATGTTCTGTGCGGATAAGGTGGAATCGATAGATTACAAAGACCTTGTAAAACTGAGAAAGTTTATCACGGAGCGTGGCAAAATTATGCCGAGACGCGCTTCCGGAACGTGTGCAAAGCACCAGAGAGAGCTTGCGATCGCGATCAAGCGCGCAAGGATCATGGCGCTGCTGCCGTATGTATCTGACTGATTGGATTTTACAGTAAAAGGGCACGCATTTTATGCGTGTTCTTTTTTTTGCGCGCTGTATTTGAGCGGCTGTTTATGGTATACTAAAGCACATGGAAGTAAGTTTTCTAAGTGGTGCGGTGGTACTCACAGGCATGACTTGTTTTGAACCGCGGCACATTTTTGACAATGGACAGACGTTCCGTTTTGATGAAGTGGCGCATGGGGTCTTTGAAGGCGTTGCGCACGGCCGTTTTCTGCGGGTTACAAAGAACGGGGATACGGTCACGCTGTTTCCTTCGTCGGCGGACGAATACAACGGCATCTGGAAAAATTACTTTGATCTTGAAACGAATTATGACGGGCTTTTTTGCGACTGCGGGGACGAAGCGCTCAGGAAAGGCCGCGAATATGGCTGCGGGTTGCGGTTGCTAAACCAACAGCCGTTTGAAACGCTGATCGCGTTTATCGTATCGGCTAACAACAATTTGAAGCGTATCAAAGGTATTTTAAGGCGGATATGCGATCGTTGCGGACAGCCGTTTTTGTTTGAGGGGAAGACATATTACGCGTTTCCGAAACCGGCGGAGCTGGCGGCGATGGATGAACAGGCGCTTAAGGAATGCGGCAGCGGATATCGTGCGCCGTATATAAGAGAAGCGGCGCGTATGGTCGCGAGCGGTTTTGACTTAGAAACGTTGCGTGCAAAAAGCTATCCGGATGCAAAAAAAGAGCTCGTGAAGCTGCCCGGCGTGGGGCCAAAGGTTGCGGATTGTATTTTGTTGTTTGCGCTGGGGTTTCGGGACGCGTTTCCGGCGGACGTATGGATCAAGCGGGTGCTAAAGGAGCATTACGGCTTTGAAGGGAACGACAGGCAGGCCTACGCATTTGCTAAAGAAAAATTTGGCGAATATGCGGGCATTGCACAGCAATATCTGTTTTTCTGGCAGCGTGACAAAGAGAAACAGGATGACGAAGACAATATTTAATTTAAATAAATTTTTTTGAAATTTAGCGGAGGTAGGAAATGGAACTTTTGGTGGATACGCATACGCACACGGTCGCGAGCGGGCATGCTTATTCTACGGTACGGGAAAACGCGATTTTAGCAAAGGAACTGGGGATGGAGGCGATCTGCTGTACAGACCACGGCCCGGCGCTTAGGAACGGCGCGGTTGATTTTATTGTGACGGTATTGCCGGCAGCACCCGATGTGATGGAAGGGATACGCGTATTCAACGGTGCGGAAACGAACATCGTTGATTTTGAGGGCGGCATCGATATTCCTGACAAATTTATGCGGTTTACGGATTTTGGCATCGCTTCTATGCACGACATTGTGATCGAACCGGGGACAAAGGAACAGAACACGAACGCTATGCTGGGCGCTCTCGCCAACAAGTATATCGACGTGATCGGGCATCCGGGCAATCCGCATTATGATATCGACAGGGAAACGCTTGTAAAGGATGTGAAGAAACGGGGCAAGCTGATCGAGCTCAACAACCATTCGTTTATATACCGTAAGGGCAGCGAGCCCAACTGCAAAGATTTTCTTACGCTGTGCAAAAAGCACGACGTGCGCATCACGGTTTCCTCGGACGCGCATATCTGTTACCGGGTAGGCGCATTTGACATGGTGAGGGAAGCGCTTAAGGAAGCGGAATTTCCACAGGAGCTCATTGTGAGCCGTAATTTAGAGACGTTTAGCGGCTATATCGAGGAACGCAAAAACAGGTTAAAAGGGTAATTCAGTTCCCGATTTTTACCGCCTTTATGGTATAATGAGAAAGACAAAAAACAGGAGAGCGATCTATGGCATATAAAACGCTGTACCGGGTGTTCCGGCCGTCCACATTTGACGAAGTATACGGACAACAGCACATTACAGATATTTTGAAAAAGCAGATCATGTCAGGGCGGCAGTCGCATGCGTATTTATTTTACGGCCCGCGGGGCACGGGGAAAACGAGTACGGCGAAGATCCTTGCGAACGCACTCAATTGCCTCGACCCTCAAAACGGGAATCCGTGTGGGAAATGCGAGGTATGCAGGAGCCTGAAGGACGATGCGTTTGTGGATATCGTGGAGATCGACGCAGCGTCCAACAATAGCGTGGATAACGTACGCGACATCCGCGAAAAGGTATCGCTTTTGCCAGCGCTTGGAAAGTATAAGGTATATATCATCGACGAGGTGCATATGCTCTCGCCGGGGGCGTTCAATGCGCTGCTGAAAACGCTGGAGGAGCCGCCACCGCACGCGGTGTTTATCCTTGCGACGACGGAGCTCAGGAAGCTTCCGGGGACGATATTGTCTCGCTGTCAGCGGTATGACTTCAAGCGGATATCTGACGAAGATATTGTCGCGCGCTTAAAGGAGGTTGCCGGCAAGACAGGTGTTTCTTATGAAGAAGAAGCGATCGATATGATCGCGCAGTCGGCGGAAGGCGCGATGCGTGATGCGCTTTCGATCATGGATCAATGTATCGCGGGCAAGGAACAATTGACGCTTGCGGATGTGAACGACGCCATGGGCGTGGCGGACAGTGTGCAGCTAAAGGCGCTGTGCGACGCAATTTTGGAGGAAAACCAGAAGCAGGCACTTTTGTCGGCAAATGAAATGATACAAACGGGCGTGGAGCCGCACAATATCCTGCGCGACGTCGTGGTGGAACTTTCCGCACGGCTTGCGCGCGACGTAGGGGACGCGTACAAGTGCGCGAACCTGCTGCGTGTGCTGGAGGTGTTTATCTACAACCAGAACACGCTGCGTTATGCAAGCACGCCGGACGCGGTGCTGATCGCGGCGGTGGTGCGCGCGGCGAGCAATACGACGGATGTGGACACCAAGGACATGGAGCTGCGCGTAAAGAAGCTTGAGCAACGCGTAGAAAAGCTCGCGGCAGGCATTGCGCAGGGCGGGCTTGATACAGTGGTAAAGCAGACAGCGCCTACTTTAAAACCAACTGTGGAAAAGCCGCCGGAGAGCAAACCGGCAGCACAGTCTGCGGCGATCGATGCCATCGAGACAGAGGAGCAAAAGGAACAGGCAGTGCAGGAAAAAGCAACCATTGCCGTATCAGACGATGCTGCACTCAAGCAGTTTAAAACGCTGGTGGCGAGCGAACTTCCTGTTTTGGCACCGGTCACGGCGTCCATCAAAAGGATGGTGGTGCGCGGGAGCATTCTCGACCTTTACGCGGACGAAGCGGACGGCGCACTGATGGATATGCTGAAAAAAGAAGAATATGCGGCGCAGATGAGCGATATCACGGCAAAGATATTCGGACACCCGATGGTGGTGGATATCGTTTATGAAAAGGAACAAAAGAAGGAAGAAAAGAGTATACAGGAACAACTGGCAGAGCTGGTTGGCAAAGATAAAGTTATCATAAAATAAATCGATCATGGAGGAATGAATCATGGCAAAAGGTGGATTCCCGGGCGGGATGAATATGCAGAATATGATGCGCCAGGCGCAGCAGATGCAGGCAAAGATGCAGGAAATGCAGGCGGAGCTTGAGGAGCGCGAGGTGGAAGCGACGGCGGGCGGCGGTGTGGTGCGCGTAGTCGCGACAGGGAAAAAGATGGTTAAGAGCATTGAGATCAAGGAAGAAGCTGTCGATCCGGATGATGTGGAGATGCTGCAAGACCTGGTCATCGCGGCGGTCAACGAAGCGCTTGCAAAGGCGGACGAAATGATGCAGAGCGAGATGGGCAAGATCACCGGCGGGATGAATCTCGGAGGGTTGCTCTAAGCGATATGAATTTGCAAGCGTATTCAAAGCTGGTAGCACAGTTTTGTAAATTGCCGGGCATCGGCGCGAAAACGGCGCAGAGGCTGGCATACTATATACTAAAAATGCCTGAGACGGAAGTGAAGCAGTTTGCTGTGGATATGTACGATGCGCGCCGCAAGGTGAAATATTGTGCGGTGTGCGGTAATCTGTCCGAGGGCGAGGTATGCGAGATATGCGCGGACGCGAAACGTGATCCCTCGATCATCTGTGTCGTGAAGGATACGCGCGATGTGTTTGCGATCGAAAAAACGCACGAATACCGCGGGCTTTATCATGTGCTGGGCGGCACGATATCGCCGCTTGAGGGCATCGGCCCGGACGATATCGCGATCAAACCGCTTCTTGGGCGGCTGACGGACGAGGTCAAGGAAATCATACTGGCGACCAATCCGGACGTGCAGGGCGAGGCAACGGCAGCGTATATCGGCAGGCTCCTAAAGGGCTTTGGCGTGAAGGTGACGCGTATTGCGCACGGCATCCCCATTGGGGCGGAGCTTGAGTATGCGGACGAGATCACGCTCGCAAAGGCGCTCGAGGGACGGACGCTTGTTTAGTGTAACGGGGAGGCTTCCCAATGTATGATGATTTCAAGACACTATATGAAACAGCGATGCAATGTAAAAAATGCAGGCTGGCAGAGCAGCGCAAGCATGTCGTGTTCGGCGAGGGAAACCTCAAAGCGGATATCATGTTTATCGGCGAAGGGCCGGGAGCGCGAGAGGATGAGCTCGGACGGCCGTTTGTAGGGCCTGCCGGACAGCTTCTTGATAAGATGCTCGACGAGATCGGCCTAAAGCGTGCGGATGTGTATATCGCCAATGTGGTCAAATGCCGCCCGCCGAACAACCGTGACCCGCAGCCGGATGAACGTGCTGCGTGTATGGATTATTTGCGCGCGCAGGTAGCGTTTATCAAACCGAAATTTATTGTGTGCCTCGGGCGCATCGCGGCAGGGGTGATACTCGGGCGTGATGTGAAGATGATGAAGGAACACGGGATGTGCACCGAGGTCAAGAACTTTACGATCATGCCTACCTTCCATCCGGCGGCGATGCTGCATAACCCGGACTATGTAGAGGGCGCGAAACAGGATTTTCAGGTGTTGAAAAAGAGATTGGGAGAGCTTAACATTGCTCGATAGATTATATCATGAGATCGATACTTTTTATGAAGATACGCCGCTTGTGTTCGGCGACGGAAACAGGCAGGCAAAGCTGCTTTTGATCGGCGAAGCGCCGGGCAAAGACGAGGTGGCGCTGGGACGGCCGTTTGTCGGTAAGGCGGGCAAGAACCTAGATGGTTTTTTGCAGGTGATCGGTCTTGCGCGCGAGGATATTTATATCACGAACGTATGCAAGTTCCGGCCGCATAAGATCAGCGAAAAGGGACGGGTATCCAACAGGCCGCCCACTAAGCAGGAGATCGCCATCGCGGCGGATTTTTTGCTAAAAGAGATCGGCATGATCGCTCCGCAGACGATCGTGACGCTGGGAAACACACCGCTGCGCGCGGTGCTTGGCGATTTTTCCGCGAATATCGGTGCGTATCACGGACAGGCGCAGCCTGTCCATGTTAAGGGGCAGGCATATACGCTGTTTGCGCTGTATCATCCGGCAAGCATTATTTATAATCCGCCGCTCAAAACGACGTATGAGCAGGATTTGGGACGGCTTGCCGACTATCTTTCAAATACGAACAAAAAATGAATCTTTGTGCATAGGAATAACAAAAACTTGCTTTTTGATTTGGGAATGGGTATAATTTAGCTGTAACAACTTTGTAATATTTTTTTGTAATATTTTAAACGGGCGCACAGCTGACCGGTAAGACGGGAAGGTGCGTTGTTTGATTGGGAGCATTTAGCTTGCAAAAGACGGAGGGTATAGGTATTTGGATAAAAAGAAGATCATAGTGATGTGTGCGGCAATCGCCGTGACAGCCAGCTTTGTGACAGGATTATTCGTATATTTTTTCCAGACCTCGCAGATGCGGGGCAATGAACTTCGCGTAGACGGCAAGGGCAATTATGACGATCTCAAAAAATACATGGAGATCAGCGATCTGGAGCTGCTGATCAATGAGAACTTCTATCAGCAGGTGGAAGAAAAACCGATGCTCAACGGTACGCTAAAGGGGATGGTCTCTGCGCTTGGCGATCCATATTCCGTCTACTATACAGAGGATGAATACAAGGAGTATAAAGCCAAGAGTGAAGCGGATTTAGCGGGCATCGGCGTATCGGCGGGGCCTTATCAGGGGAGCGGACAGCTAAAGGTTGAGCGGGTATATTCCGGTAGTCCGGCGGAGTCGGCCGGGATCAAGGAAAACGATGTGATCGTGGCGGTCGACGGCGTTGCGCTGGCAGGGCTTGATTATGAAAGCGCTTTTAATATGCTCAGGGGGCCGAATGGTTCCAATCTGACGCTTACGGTGGTGTCCGGCGGACAGCCGCTCGATATCCCTATTACGCGTGCGACGTTTGAAACGCAATACGTGACATACGCGATGCTCGATTCCATCGACGACTGGAACATCGCGCAGATCGTGATTTCGGAGTTCAACGGGAATTGTGTGGAAGAATTCAAAAACGCGATCGAATTTTTGAAAAATGAAGGCGCGGATGGTGTGATCATCGATGTGCGCGGCAATATGGACGGAAGTGTGAAGAACGCTGCGGATATGCTCAATTTGATCATTCCGGAGGGGTCTCTCGGTTATTCTGTCGATAAGAACGAGCAAAAGGATGAGATGACGGCGGACGCGGATTATTTCGATATCCCGGTCGTTGTATTGACAGACGCAAACAGCGCCAGCGCCGCGGAGATTTTTGCGGGCGCGGTACAGGACAGGGCGCGCGGCAAGGTCGTGGGTTCCAAGACCTATGGCAAGGGCGTGATCCAGGTCATCATGGATATGCCGTATTCGGGCGGAGGCGTGAAGCTGACGACAGCGGTATATTATACCCCTAACGGCAACCTGATCAACGGCGCGGGCATTACGCCGGATGTACCCGTCGATCCACCGGCAGACCTGAGCGCGCTGACGTTTGAAACGGATACGCAGCTGCAGCAGGCTATCGCTACGCTCAGGGAAACGGGCATCGCCCAGACTTAAGGGAGCTATGAACAGGATAGGTATCATTGCGGTTATCATAGAAGAGCACCGTGAAAGCGTCGGTGAGGTAAACCGGATATTGACTGAGTATTCGGACTGTATCCATGCGCGCATGGGCGTGCCCAACAAGGAAAAGGATATCTACGTGATCTCGCTTGTTGTGGAGGTCACGACAGAACAGCTGGGGGCGATCACCGGGCGGCTTGGAAAGCTTCGGGGTGTGAGCGTCAAAAGTATGATGACAAACAAGACGTATTGAGTAAATAAAGAAACAGGAGGCGTGAAAACGCTTCCTGTTTTTTGTTTTACAGTATTGCGCCGATCCGGATCCGCTTTTTTAAATATAGGACGACCGCTGCGGCGATGATGGCAATATATGCGAGCAAGAACAATAACTCGATTGTCTCGACATAATGATTGTACGCGATTTGGTCGACGCGGGAATATACGGTGACGCGCGACAGGTCTTCGTTGTAATCGAATAGGCTGGCATCTTGGTTACGCCATGTAAACGGATAGTCTTTACCGGCTGCGTCCGTAAGAGAAGTATCGTGCCATAAATCCTTATCCCTCTCCTCGTAGTGTCTTATGATCTCGCCGGTCTCTTCGTCATTGACGTCGACCCTGCGCCCGTCACTATCAACGGAAATAGGCATTTCTGCATACTCTTTGAAATCCTCAAACGATGTAAAGGTCTTGCCAGATGCGATGTCGCTGATACTTGTGTGCAGGTTTGTTTGCAAAGCGCCGCACCCAATCAGCGCGGCGGCACATATACCGATACACACGAGCCGCAGACGCGCGTTTCGTTTCTCGGCGTGTTTGTATGCATCTCCCAGCTCGTCTTTATGGGAAATGATCACTGGGACAAAAAAGGAGAAGACAAGGCAAACGACAAGTGCAAAAAACAAGTACAGAGGAAGGAAAAACAACCAGGTATTGCGGGGCATGATGGAATCGATGCTCTGATATCCTGTCATAAAGGGCAAGACACAAAACAGGACAAAAATATTCAGATAGCAGACCACGAAAAACATCTGCCATGAACGGTAC
The DNA here is from genome assembly GCF_034927525.1 of Christensenella sp. Classification (NCBI taxonomy): domain Bacteria; kingdom Bacillati; phylum Bacillota; class Clostridia; order Christensenellales; family Christensenellaceae; genus Christensenella; species Christensenella sp. The sequence continues at coordinate 3,219 of NZ_JAYFPU010000083.1, read as the reverse complement.
AAGGAAACACTCACGTCTTTTCTGCCGGATTCAGTCCCGCCGAGGGCGAGCCGCAAAGTGCTGAGACAGTCTGCCTGTAATATCAGGCTTGCGGCAATGAGCACGACGGCAAGGCCGATCCCGACCACAGGGGCACGCAGTCCAAATCCGAAAATCACCATCGATATCAGCGCGCTTACGGAAATGAATGCAGCGAGCAGCGTACGCATACGGTATTTGGATACGGAATTTTTGATCAGATAGGAAATCTGCTGCTGCGCATGCGCAAAGGTCTCGTCATTCGCGGCCGGATTTTTTTGACCGCGCAGCAATTCGTCTGTAGTAACACTGAACAGTTCTGCGATCACAGGGATGAGCGCAAGTTCAGGAGACGATTCGTCGCGTTCCCAGCGGCTCACGGTTTTATTGGATACATGCAGACGATCCGCAAGCTCCTGCTGTGTCATGCCGCTGGCTTTGCGCAGTACACAGATAAAGCTACCCATCGTTTTTTTATCCATATTCGGTTCTCCTTTACATTTGTCTGATACCTGTATTCTACAAATGCGTCACATAAAGCTCCAGCCAAAATAGCGGGAATCACTCCCGGATCATGGGAATTTGCTGTTTTTATTGTACCAGAGAGAAGATATAAAAACAAAAACAGCGTTTTATTGATAAAAAGATTTTTTTTGTGTTAAAATAAATAGTATGGATAAAAATAAAGAGATCATTGAGCGATTGAGAAAAGAATACGGGGATACCGAGTCTGCGCTCGACTACGAAAATCCTTATGAGCTTCTGGTTGCGACGATTCTGGCGGCGCAATGTACTGATGTGCGCGTGAACATTGTGACAAAGGAGCTTTTTAAGAAGTATCCGTCGCCGAGAGAGCTGGCACAGGCCGATCTTGCGGAGCTGGAGGGCTACATCAAGACATGCGGGCTTTATAAGAACAAGGCGAAAAACCTGATCGCGTGTGCACAGCGGCTGATGGAAGAATTTGGCGGAGTCGTGCCGCACACGGAGGAGGAGCTGACGTCGCTTGCCGGGGTGGGCAGGAAGACGGCGAACGTGGTGCTTGCGTTTGCGTTTGGCCTTCCAGCGTTTCCGGTGGATACGCACGTGAAGCGGGTGTCTAACCGCATTGGCTTTGCACATTCCGACGATCCGAACAAGGTTGAGGAAGAAGATAAAAAAATAATCAGGAAAGAGGACTGGTCACAGGCGCACCATTGGCTGATCTGGCATGGGCGTAAGGTATGTAAGGCACAAAAACCGCTTTGCGATATCTGCTGTATATCCGATCTGTGTCCATATAATAATAAATGATCGTAGATAAGGTAACCATATTCATCAAAGCGGGCGACGGCGGTAACGGCGCGGTCTCTTTCCGGCGGGAAAAATATATCAATGCGGGCGGCCCTGACGGCGGCGACGGCGGCAACGGTGGCAACGTCGTTTTTATGGCGGACCCGGGTATGCGTACACTGATGGACTTTCGGTATCATAAAAAATACAAGGCGCAACCCGGCGAGAACGGGAAAAAGAAAAATATGCGCGGAAAAACGGGCGACGACCTGATCATCAAGGTGCCGGTGGGCCCTGTCGTCATCGACGCGGAGACAGGGCGCGTTGCGGCGGATATCCGGGAGGCGGAAGGTGTGACCGTGCTGCGCGGCGGCGCAGGCGGCAAAGGCAACGCGCGCTTTGCAAATTCTGTGCGCCAGACGCCGCGCTTTGCGACGCCGGGCAAAAAAGTCGTGGAGCGCGAAATCGTACTGGAACTCAAATCCATTGCGGACGTAGGGTTGGTCGGTTTTCCTAACGTAGGAAAATCAACCTTGCTTTCGTGCATCACCTCTGCGCGCCCGAAAATAGAAAACTATCATTTTACGACGCTCACGCCCAATCTGGGCGTTGTCAAAACGTACGATTATGACTTTATTATCGCGGATATCCCGGGGCTCATCGAGGGCGCGTCCGACGGCGCGGGGCTGGGACACGCGTTTTTGCGGCACATCGAGCGGACGCGGATGATCGCGCATGTACTGGATATCGCGGGCAGCGAGGGACGCGACCCGTTAGACGATTATGCCAAGATACGTGAAGAACTTAAAAAATATTCGCAGCCGCTTTCGCTCCGCCCGGAGATCGTTGTGGCAAATAAGGCGGACTTGCCGGAGGCGGCCGAGAACCTGAAACGTTTTATAGAAGCGTATCCTGACAAGCAGGTCTTCCTGATTTCGGCGGCGACACACCAGGGAACGGACGAGCTGAAGGCTGCTATGATGGAAGTGTTAAAGACGCTGCCCGAGGAGCAGGTGATCGAGGAAGAAGGCGTGCTTGAAGAATGGCAGATGCAGGACAGCGAGTTGACGCTAGAAATCGGACGCGCAGAGGACGGCGTGCTTGAGGCAAACGGGTCGCTGATCGAGGAGATATTCTCGCGCATCAATCCGGACGAGCCGGATTCTATGCGGCATTTCCACAAGCTGCTGCGTGACATGGGAATTTTGAAGCAGCTTGTGAAGGCGGGTGCAAAGGATGGGGACACGATCAGATTAAACGGCGAAGAGTTTGACTTCGTGGAATGAGGAATGTATGTTGACAAGTAAACAACGGGCGAAGCTGCGCGGTATGGCGCAGCACCTAGAGCCTATCGTGCATATCGGCAAGGACGATGTGACGGACAATATTATCACGCAGGCGGACGACGCGTTGGAAGCGCGTGAGCTTATCAAATGCACAGTGCAGCAAAACAGCGGCGTTACGGCAAGAGAGGCTTGTGATAAACTATGCGAAGCGCTTGGCGCGGACGGGATATCTGTTTTGGGACGGAAGTTTGTTTTGTACCGCGAATCGAAGAATAAGAAAAAGATCGAGATATAAAAGATGGAGTACACAGGAAATCTGGCAGGCGCGGGGCGCACAAAGATCAATTATCCATACCGGAAGGTCGGGATTTTGGGTGGGACGTTCAATCCGCCGCACAATGGTCATGTGGATATGGCACAGCAGGTGAAGATGGAGTTTGCATTGGAGGACGTTTACCTGATGCCGTGCGGCACGCCGCCGCACAAGTCGGATGATCTTGCCTCTACGCAAATGCGGCTTAAGATGACGGAGCTGTGCATCGCGGGGGAAGACGGTCTTAAGATACTGGATATTGAGACGAAGCGCAAAGGGTACACCTATACCGCGGACACGATGCGTGCGCTGAAAAAGAAGAATCCGGAA
>NZ_JAYFPU010000342.1:0-20312 GCF_034927525.1 Christensenella sp. | reverse complement strand
AAAGCAAGCAGCTGCAGGCATGCTGAATCCGTTTTTGCCGGCGATACAAAAACCATCGGTGGTACAAGCAAAGCTCGCGCCGACAACCGTACAAAAGCCGCAGATGGTAAAGCCGGCAGAGCCGGCAGCCATACCGCAGTGGCAGAAAAAACAGGAAGCTCCGCCGATCAAGCCGCAGATGAGGAAAAACGAAGGAGCGATGCCCAAACCCCAAACAAATGTGGAGAGGCTGACAACTGCGGTGTTGGCGCACAAGGGGGATGTGGACGACCCGTTTGTGCTGGAGCTGAACCGCGACAGTTGGGAGCAGGACTATCGCGCAGGGAGGCAAAAGGCGTTTGAAATAGGGATCGGCGACTATGCGGATAAACTGTTTTCCGGGAAGACAAAACCGTCCGAGGGTCTTGGCAAGGGGCAAGCCCGCACAGACGGCGACCTTGCCGACCCGTTCATACAGGGATTGTGGGGAGAGCAGGAGCTAAAGAATGATTTCGTGCGGGAGGAGCTAAAGAAATTTACCCCTGCGCTGGATGCGCGCGTAAAGGAATTGCGTGAGAGGATCAATGCAAAGCTGGCGCAGGCGGTTGAAGATGAAAAAGATACCGACACTAGCATGAATATGGTGTATACTATGGATAAGAATGATCCGAAGATCGCGCGAGACGGCATCATAACGGGAGCGACGAAGGTCGATCCGCAGACGGTGGGGAATATGGTACAGCCATTGTCGGCGAGCGTAACGCCGCCGGCACAGCCGACGCCAGATCCGAAACCGGATGAGACGGGTGGCAGCAACCTTGATCTTGGTATGGGGCCGATCACGCAGGAGAAGGCGGACGAGGTAAGGGCGGCGCAGGCACCGCAAACGCATGTGCAGAGTACGAATACAGTAGCTGATCTGGCGGCGGGAGCGCAGCCCATGACCCCGGGGGAAGTAGGCATACGCGATTATTTAGAGGAGCATCCAGAGGAAGCAAACGGCGGCACGATGTCAGGACAGATCAGCCAAACAGTGCCGTTGCAGCAGGTGGAAAAGCAAGGGTATGCGGAAGCGCCAACAGAACTAAAACAGATGTATGATATTTTAGGCGATGGAGATACAGGATCAGGTGTTTCGTTTGAGAATATTGAAAAATCGGCTGGAAAAGATATGCATTTTGAAATGGATGATCAAGGGAATGTGATTGGAGATTATAGGGATTCTTTTCAGGAAAAAATTGATGACCGTTATCCAAACAGCAGCCAAGAAGAGAAAGAGACTTTGCTTGAGGGGACGTTGCTCTTGCTAAAAGCTGAATTTGGCAAACAAAATGCTGATCCGGCAAAAATTATTGATGTGACGGATAAATATGGACAGATGGTCACAGACAGCTTGAACAACCCATTCTGGCAAACAGAGATGTTGGGAATCGCTGGTAACAAAGGCGTATATTATCTGAAGGATGAACCACAGGTCATCCAGAAATTATGCGGAGACCAGATTCCCAAAGAAGTGATGGACGAGGCATTGAGAGTTGGCGGTGCAGAGGGAGTTAATTACCTGATGCAGGAGGGCTATGGCTATTTCCGTGTAGGTGATAAGGTGATGAGCCCGGAAGAATTGGGAAATTACTCTTTGGGCGTGATCGCGACAGGGCATGGACATTCGAGAGGAGCGGGATATGACGCGGCGAATAAGGATAGATGGTGGATGGATTTACAAAAGATTTTTAACTCTTCAAATGAAACAAACCGGAATGCCGGTGAGCTTTATGATAAGTATTATCAGACCATGGGGATGAATGATCTTGGAAAATGGCAAGGATAACATAGTCGTTGCATGGACAAATGTTAAAAGGAGTCCTGAAAATGGAAAAAAGCATTGAACAGAAAAAAGTGATCGCACTGAATATTGCCGCCATTGCCGATATTCTTTTTACGATATGGCTGCTCTTGGTGCTCTTTAATCGGTGGCCTGATTGGATTTTTCTATGGGGCGGCATCCTACATGCCGTTGTCACCGTTATTGTGATGGTGCAGTACATTGCCGTACTGCGCCTTGATTGGCTGGAAGCGCTTAAACCTGTATGTGTGACATTGCTTTTGTTCTATCTGGTTTCGCCAATACCGCTTATACTTCCGCCATTCTGGCCGTCTGATCTTCATCCGGAGATTTGGGTGCGCGGCACAAGAGGGCTTGCTAGCTTGATTGTGATTGCTTTATCTCTTGTTTATTTGGTTAAGACGAGAAAACAAAAAAACAGGCGGAAAGCTGGAATGATCGTTTGCCTCGTGTTCGGAATATTGTTTTGTTTGGTGGTACAGGTGCAAATTGTATAATATTCCCCTGTCGGAAGAGAATAGACTATTAGAACATATTAGTCTGAGCGCAATGGATGGAGAAGATCATAAGACCGTCGAAAAGAACACTCTTCTTCCTTCTCTGGCTCAATACGAAAAAAAGTGTTGAGCCACAGAAGGATTCTATCGTTACGCAAGAGTAAAGAATTGTTTCTTACAACAAAAGGGGCTGCCTCAGAATAAAAACTGAGACAGCCCCTTTTGTTATTTTATGTCGGAATCAGAACCGTGTATCGTACTGTTTGTTTTCCTGCAGAATATCCTCTAGGATATTCTTCGCCACTGTCTCGCTGTGTACAAATGGATCGACGAGCAGCGACTGCAGCGCCAGTGTTTTGTCACCTGTCGCGGTCGCGTCTGCTGCCAGAAGCGCAATGCGGCCATTGAGCTCACAGATCGCGGCAGCTGCGTCGGGCAGCCTGCCGATCTTTGTCTGTGCCACATAGTCCGGCCCGATCACGCCGCACGTCTCTACGATGAGGTCGGGCGAGAGGTTTTCGATCGTTCCGCCGTTTACCGCGTTGAACGCCGGGAAATAGGTGGGGTCTCCACCAAACATATAGCGGCTGATCTGCGTGCTCATCCATCCTGTCCTTCTCTGCTTGATGAACGCCTGCGCGCTTTCCTTGCCTGTGATCTGTGCCGCGATCTGCGCCCATGCGTTCTGGTCGCGCCCCCCGAACCAGTCTTTTACCGGGAAGGGGTAAAGCCCGCTGCGTTCCTGATTGCCCTTATCAGACGACCAGCAATAATCCGCTACGTGGCTGTCAGCCGGGGAGCCGAACAGGCCGAACAATTTATAGACCTCCGTGCAATAACGGTAGCCTGCGGGAATATCTGAGAGCGGTACGCTGTCGAGGATCGATTTTAATTTCGGATACAGGTCCTCGCCCGTTTTTTTGTCGCGTACATCGAGTATCCACATCATGTGGTTCACGCCCGCCTGACGCAACGTGATGTTGTCCGCCGGACACATGAATTCGCGCTCTACCGGGTCGGCAAGCTTGGTGCTTTCCTCCCTGTCTGTCATGCCTAAAATCTGCTCTAACGCCATTTGCACGAGCTCGTGCCCGTAGCAGTAGCCAACCACCTTTGTTTTGCTGTGGCGCGTGACCGCCGCCTGAATCCTTGCAAGCGGATTGTTGTCGAGCACCAGCCATGCGTTCGGGCAAAGCTCCTCCATATCCGCTGCGATATCGAGCGCGAGCGGTACGTGGCGCATCGCCATCGAAAGGCCTGCCGGCCCTGTCGTATGGAATTCATATGGATTGAGACCGTGCTTCTGGCAAATTTCCAGTTCACGCGCCCAGGCGTGCATATAGTTGACCGCCGCGAACATATAAACGACCTTTGCACCGGGCAGCATATCCCTGCGGTCGGGGCTGCCGATGAATTCTACATCCCAGTCCATGATCTCATTGAGTTTCCTGCCGATGTTCAGCACTTCTTCGAGGCGCTCCGGACGTCTGTCCACCAGTGCGACCGTGCAGCCCCTAAATTCTTCGTATTTGAAGATTTCCTGTAAAAAGAACTCCGTATATTGGCTGCCTGAGCCGATCAATACGATTTTGTTTTCTCTTGCCATGATAGTTTCCTCCTTGCTATCTCTTCGCATTCTTTCTTGCATAGTTGATCAATATCAAAAGCACCACCGCGCCGTAAATGATTTTGCGCACGGGCTCTCCCATCTGTATCGTCATGAGCAGGGACTCGAGTATGGTCAGGAAAATAACGCCTGTGACCGCTCCGCCGTAGTTGCCCTGTCCACCGCTAAGTGATATCCCGCCGACGACTGCCGCCGCGATGGACGGCATGACATAAGCGCCGCCTGTTTCTAAGTTGTTCGGGGTAGACATATAGCCGAGCAGGAACAGTCCCGCGATGCCGCATACAAGGCCGCCCGCACCGTAGGCAAGCACTCTTACAAGGCGTGTATCCACGCCTGAGAGCTCTGCCGTCATACGGTTTGCGCCCACGCCGTAAAGCATACTGCCCAGCTTGGTTTTTTTCGTGATAAGCATCACCACTACGATGATGACCGCCCATACCCAGATCATGTTGGGAATTCCGGCGATCTCGCCGTATACAAAATCATACAATACGCCGGGCGCCATACCGTTGGGGAAGCCGCCTGTATAAAGAAGCATGAACCCGATGATGACGCTGCTCATGGAAAGCGTCATGATGAGCGGCGGTATTTTCAGGATCGCCACGCCCAGACCGTTGATGATGCCGAAGCCCGTGCTTATTGCAAGCGCGATGACCACGGAAAGCACGAAATTATCGGTATTTGCACAAATCTGTGCAATCAATATCATTGCAAACTGCAGGATGGAACCGACCGACAGGTCTATTCCGCCGCTGTCCACAACCATGACGATCGTTTGCGCCAGGGTAATGATACCCAGAAAAGCCGCGATCATCAGAAGGTTCAGTATGTTGGATGGCGCTGCAAACCCCGGAGATATGATTTGTCCGGCTACTAACAGTATAACAGATAATACGATCGCCATGAACGTATTTGACTGTATTCCCTTTTTTAATGTCAGTGTTTTACTTATATTCATATTCGCCACCTCAACTCGTCCGTTTCTTTAGGTTGGGGATCGCTGCGATAAATAGTGCGATGATCACGATCAATCCCCTGATCATGTCCTGATAAAAGGACGGGATGCCGGCAAAATAAATGATGTTGGTGATCAGTATCATAATGCAGGCCCCGAGCGCCGCGCCCAGCATTTTTCCTGTGCCGCCCGCAAGGGCAACACCGCCCATGATCGCTGCTGCGACCGTAGAGAGCTGATACGTATTTCCTACCCTGAAATCCCCTGCGCCCGTCTGTCCCGAAACAATGATCCCGACGATCCAAATAAAGAATCCGGACAGCAGGAACGCGCAGAACTTGATTCGTTTTGCATTGATGCCGCTTGCTTCCGCTGCATTTTCATTGCCGCCCACGGCGTAGATATATTTTCCGAACCTTGTTTTAGAAATCACCCACCACAACACGCCGATGCCTGCTAGGATGGGCACAGTGGCCGGCAGTACGCCGCCAATGCTCGCCGAATAGATGCCCGGCAACCATTTGGGGATGTAGCCGCCCGGAACCGGAAGCACCAGCAAGGCGATCCCGATCAGCATCATGGAAACGGCAAAGGTAGCAACCATTGCGGGTAACCTCAGGTACGCGACCAGCACGCCATTAAGCGCGCTTACCGCAAGCGCCGCCAGCAGGCTTACAGCAAGTGCAAACACCACGGATTCGGGTGTATCGCCCATTGCCGTCGCCAATATGCAGTTGACAAGGGAGATATTTGCACCGATCGAAAGGTCTATGCTGCCGCTTATGATCACGATACTTTGTGCGATCGTCGCCACAACGATCGGCGTAATGACGGAAAGGTTTCCGTAAATAGTATCTGCGGAAAAGAACCGTTGATCGAGTATTACATTCAGGACAAATATGATGATAAATATAGTGACGCCGGCAAACAGAGAACTCTTGGTTGCTTTTTTCAGGTTAATTTGTACTTTTTCCATCTTCTCCGCCTCCTTCGTTATGCATATGCAGCGCCTCTTCCACGAGGCGCGCGTCGCTCAGTTCTTCGCGCGGTATTTCCGCAACGATCTTTCCCTCAAACATGACCAGCACCCTATTACAAATGTCGATGAGTTCGTGGTTATCGCTTGCGTATAGCAATACCGATTTCCCTTCCTGTGCAAACCCCCTGCATATTTCATACAGCTCTCTGCGCGCTTCTACGTCGATCCCTTTTGCGGGGTCGGACATCAGGAGTATGTTCGGCTTGCGGTTGATCCATTTGCCGACAACTACTTTTTGTTGGTTTCCGCCGGATAAATTTCCGACGTTCATCGAAGGGTCGCGCGGTGTGAGCGATATTTTTTCCATCAATTCATCCGTCTTTTTCTTAAGCGCACGGTGGTTTAGGATAAAGGACGCTTTTCTGCTGCAAAATTCCGGATATAGCAGGTTCTCGAAAACGTTGTGCTGCAGAAACAAGCCTTCCTTATTGCGGTCGCCGGGGACAAGTACGACGCCCTGCTCAATCGCTTTTTTCGCGTTGCTCCACTTTGTTTTCTTGTCTTTGAAGTAAATTTCTCCGGACGTTTTGGGTAAGAAACCCGAGATGGCCAGCAGCAGTTCCTCCTGCCCCATCCCCTGCAGTCCGGATATACCCACGACTTCGCCTTCCTTAAGCTCGAAGCTTACGTCGTGCAGGACATTTTTGATACATAGATTTTCTATTTTGAGCATGGTATTGCCAATTTTTGCATCGGAGGCAAGCACCTCTTTTTCTTCGTCTTTTCCGGTGATCTCGCGGAGTATTTTTTTGTTGTGTTCTTCCGGGTCTATTTCCCGCAGGTCGAGCGTGCTCACCGTCTTACCATTTCTAAGCACCACGACCTTATCACACAATTGCGTCACCTCCCACATTCTGTGGGAGATGAACACAATCGATGTGCCTTGTTCTTTTAGCTCTGCTACGATCTCAAAGAGCATATTTACCTGTGCAAATTCTAAGGATGCAGTCGGTTCGTCCAGTATCAACAGCTTTGGCTTTAGGGAAACCGCCTTGCATATTTCCACCAATTGCTTTTGAGACGGGGATAGTTCGCTTACCTTACACGTCTCGAACCCTTTCAGACCGAACCGCTCAAGCGCTTGTTTTGCTTGTGCGAGTAATTCTTTGCTGTCGATCAGTATCCCCTTCTTTGCTTCGTTGCCCATGCAAATGTTTTCCCAGACCGTCATATCGTTTACAAGACTTAAGTTCTGGTGTGCCATTGCAATGCCGATTTCGCGCGCCTGTTTTGTTGAGCGGATCGTGACGGGTTTTCCTTCAAATAGGATTTCTCCGCCGTCCGCGCAGTAAAGACCCGAAATCACGCGGGACAACGTGGTTTTTCCAGAGCCATTTGCCCCAAGAAGCCCGCACACCGTACCTTGTGCAATTTCCATGCTGGCTTCGCTTAAGGCGACGACGCCCCCGAAATGCTTGCTAATCCCTTTCACCTCTAATGTGTTCATGTCTTACCCTCCATGCCTGCATCCTCCGGCATTTTTTACTTGCTGAATAAAGCGTCCAGATCTTCTTCGCTCATCCATTCATCCGGATAATACGAATCCGGGCGGCCTTCCGTCTCTACAAACTGTGTATAGAATTCGTCAAAGTTGTTTTCATCTACCTTGACTGAAACGTCATACAAATAGGTGTTTCCATCCGTAAACTCTCCCTGGAATTCCTTGCCCTGCGCGAGGCGTACGGCAAATCCAAGCGCAGTTGCGCCAATTCCCGGCGGGTTTACAAGACCAAAGGATACAAATTCCGGATATTCTTCACGGATCGATTTCCATTCCTTAAGGCCAGCTACCTGTGTTTCACCTGTGGACACGATGCTGTCAAGCTTCTTCGCGGATTTCAGAGCGTTGAAGATGCCTACTGCCATACCGTCCATAGAAAGGATGCCTTTCAGGTTCGGGTTTGTGGCGATCAGCTGCGAAGCGGCTTTCTGTCCACCCGGGTTGTCCCAGTTTCCTACTGCCGTTCCTACGATTTTGATGTCCGGATATTTTGCGAGCGTGTCTTTCCAGCCAGCTACGCGCTGATCGTTCGCGGGCATGCCCGGCGTTCCCTCGATATACGCGACTTCGCCTTCTTTGCCGATCGCATTTGCCAGCCAGTCAGCGAACTGGGAACCCCACTTATAGTGGTCGATCGTTACGTTGTATACGCCTTCCGCGGAGATCGCCTGGTCAAAAGCAACGACCGTAACGCCCTTTGCAACCGCTTCTTCCGCCACTTCGTTGAGACCGTCTGCAGAGATGGGGTTGATGAGCAGTACGTCTACGCCGTCATTGACCATGTTGCGGATCTGTGCGATCTGGGAGTTTGTGTCTGTGCCTGCGTGCTGCACGATGAGGTCTCCCTCTACCCAGCCTTTGCCTTTGTAGTTTTCAAACACACGCATCACGTCGTCGATCATCTGTGCACGCCACGGATACATAAATGTGTTGGAAAGGCCTACCTTGAGCGGTTTTACCTCTGCGCCCTCTGCCGGTTCGGAAGCGCCGTCGCTCGCCTCACCTGATTCGGGCGCTGCCGCGGACTCGCTTGCTGCGGGTGCCTCGGATGCGGACTCTTGCGCCGGAGCCGGTGCGCAGGCCGTAAAGACCATAGCCAGTACCAGCAGCATAACTACTACAAATGTAATTTTCTTCATTTTCTTTCCTCTCTTCTTCTTTGTGATTTATTGATTTTGGAATGTCTATTCCAAACTGCTATACCATTGTTTGATGTGTTCCTTTAACTGCATGATGTTCGGGCTTTCGCCATGTGTGATGTAATAGCTCGACATCGCGTTGCCATAGACGTTGCACACATCGCTCGGTGCACCACACAGCCTTCCAAGCGCATAACCTGCATTGAAATTGTCGCCTGCGCCCGTCAGCAGCTTAGGGTCTTTGTTGAATTGCGTGGGCAGCGTGTAGATTTTATGGCCGATGCAGGAATAACAATCCCTGCAGCTGTGCAGCACCACGCCGTCTACCGCGATCTCACTTCCCAATTGCTGACAAAGCTCCTGATAGTCGGCAATGCTTCTTCCAAACAGCATCTTGCCCACTTCCATCGCTTCGTTTTCGTTGAGGCTCAGTATCACCGTCCTCACGGTCGCCAGCTTTTCTAAAATATCAAGCATCTCGCGGATATCCGCTTTTGAACGGCGCGAGCAGTCCGCAAGGTCAACAAATATTTCTTTTGACTTATCAGGCGTTTGCGCAAGATAGTCGTACAGTTTTTCCCAAAGATAGGAAGCGTATTCGAGCTCGCTCCAGTTGACGAGCGCCAGCATATCGGCATCCGCAAAAACTTTTTTCAGCTTTTCTTCGCCAATGCACGAAATGATCTGCTCCCACGCGTCGTGCTTCATCTTTACGTTGGGGGAAAGCATCACCTTGCCGTCCCGAAATTCCAGCGACATGGCGATCGCGTTGTTGCCATAGCTGTAAAGCTCACATTTTTCGCGCATTTCGTCGAACACTTCGTTGATCTGGTTCTTTCCAAACAGGCCGATCACCGATGTATTGACGTTGCACTCGCTGACTGCGCTTGCAAAGATCGCACAGTTCCCGCCGGGCTTGCGTACGCTCTCGTCAAGCTCGATGCTGCAGCTTACGCCGCTTTTGGAGGAAAGATAATCCCCAAACTCCGCCATCGTCTCAAAAAACTCCACCGTTTCCCGGTCTTTTTTGCGTACCGCTCTGCAAATGGAATCCGAGCAGCCGTCAAACCCTAGCGTGATCGTTTTTTCGCCCGGTTGCGCATATTCTAAATTTTGAATTGCTTGTTCCAACAGATTTTTCATGAGGGTGTCCCTTAAACGATTTTTTTTGCGGCTGCTTTGTCAAAATAGAACGTGATATCTGCATGGTCACGGATGAGCGTGACCGGGCAATCCACTGTCTTTTCGCCCTTGATCGTCTGCTCTACGATATCGGCCTTATGCTCGCCAAACGCCATCACGATCACCTTCTTTGCCTGCATGATCTGCGGGATGCCGATCGTGATACCGGAGGTCAGCTCGTAGTCTTTGTCAAAATATTTAACGCCTACTGTTTTGCTCGTCTGGCTTAAGGTCACCACGCGAATGCCGTCCGTTTCCTTCGTGCCCGGCTCGTTGAAGCCGATGTGACCGTTCATGCCGATGCCGAGAAGGATAACGTCGATCGCGCCGCCGTTCTGTTCGATGAACTTTTGTGCGCCGTCGCATTCCTCTTGCAGATCGTCGCTTTGTCCGTCAAAGAAGAACATCCGCTCGCCCCGCTCGAGCGCGAGTGGCTCTAAAAAGTATTTCGATACATCGTGGATGCAGCTGCCCGGGTCTTCGATACCCAGCCCGACCCATTCGTCGAGGGACAGGAAGCGAAAGGAATCCGCCGGATATTTGTTTGCCTGCGCATCACGTACAAGCTGCTTCATGACGGGAACGGGGGAATGCCCCGCGCACAGGCACATCAGCGCGTCCTGTTTTTTGCTGACTACATTCTCGATCTCCTCCGCAATCGCAGCGGAGAGTTTGTTTTCGTTTTCTACAATCTGAATTTTCATAATGCCTCCCTGTTTAATTAACTAACTTTATTAATTAATTAATGAAAAAAATTATAGTATATCGCCGATCCTTTTTTCACACACCATGATCGCGCTGCCCACAAGCTCGGGCAGCTTGGAGCTTGCAAGCTCGCAGTTGATTTTAAGCAGGCTCATATTCTCCAGGTTCTTTTGTATCTCTTTTAACAGCGCTTCGCCAAAGTGGCTGACCAGCAGTCCACCGACCACAACGAGGTCAAAGTCGAGCAATACCGAAACATTCGCGATCGTAAGCGCAAGCGTTTTCGAAATACGCTCCATATATTCACAGCTCGCCGCACTATCGTCCATGCCATTTTTGATGAAATCCGCTGTGTTGACCGTGCTTTCCAGCCAACCGAGCTGCCCTTCCTTTGTGGGGAAGTCTTCATCGAACGAAGTATAGGCGATCTCTCCTGCGAAGTGGTGAATCCCGTGGCGGAGCTCGCCACTGAGCACCACGCCTGCGCCAAGCCCTGTGCCCAGCGAAATATAGATCAGGTCTTCGCTCTTATCCAGCCGGCGCATTTTGAATTCGCCAACGGCGGCGGCGTTGATATCGTTTTCCATGAACACCGGCACACTGAGCTTTTCACTAAGCTGCGCCAGCATGTCCGTACAGTCTGTTTTTTCGCGCATCCCTAAGGTAAAGGCATATTCCACCGTGTTTTTTTGCGTATCCACGACGCCCGGCATCCCTAGCCCCACGCCCAGTATCCTTTGCTGCGGGACTTCGTTGCGCTGTATCATCTGAGCGATGGCAGCCACGATTTCCTGGCCCAGCATATCCTGCAGAGGAAGGCGTAAGGGCATTTGTATATAATCTATGATCTCGCCGTTCAAATCGACGAGCGCGATGCGCACGTTTTCGTCCTGAAAATCTACCCCAAAGGCATAAAACGCCTTCTCGTTACGCTTTAGCAGGTTTGGCCTGCGGCCTACGGCCGCTTCGCCTTCGCCGGCGTGCAGCAGAATTTCCTTTTCTATGAATGAATCAATGATCTTGATGACCGTCGGCGCGCTGATCCCCGTCATCCGGCTGATGTCGGCTTTGGAATAGCTATTTCCGTCCTGGAACAGGTCATAGACAACTCTGCTGTTATTTTTTTTCAAATGGGAAGGAACGTAAACGTTCATCATGATTCCTCTTTACTTCGTATTGGGTTCCATTTCCATTTTAACACAGATTTTGACTTCTACAACCACATTTCAGTTTTATAGTTTATGCGTCGCGGTTATTTAATTAGTTAACTTTACTAATTAATATAAACGATGTTTGTTTTTTTGTCAATCCCCTGTATAAAAATTTAATCAAAAAAAGAAAGAGCAGGGATACCGCTCTTTCTTTTTTGCCTCATTATAGTTCCCATATTTCCCGCGCATATTCCCCGACCGTACGGTCGCTAGAGAAAAATGCGCTGCGCGCAACGTTATACAAGCACTTGCGCCCAAACGCCATTTTGTCCTTCGTATCGTAAATGGCACACAGCTTCTGGTTGACGTAATCTTCAAAATCGAGCAGCAGCCGGTACTTGTCCGCCTGCTGGCAATAAGAACCGTGCAAAAGCATATCATAGATCGCACGGAACATGCCTGTGTTTCCGTCCGAGACCGTCCCGTCGATCAGCGTATCGATCACGCGTTTTAGCCGTGCATTGTTTTCATAAATCTCCATCGGGTTGTATGTCCCTTCGATGCTGACAAGGTCTTCTACCCGCGCGCCGAATATGTAATTGTTCTCCTCGCCGGCCTGCTGCACGATCTCTATGTTCGCGCCGTCGTACGTGCCCAGCGTGACCGCGCCGTTCATCATGAACTTCATGTTGCCCGTGCCCGAAGCCTCCATGCCCGCTGTGGATATCTGCTCGGAAATGTCTGCCGCCGTTACCAGCTTTTCCGCGTAGGAAACGTCGTAGTTGGAAACAAACACGACCTGCAAAATGTCGTTTACCGCAGGATCATTCTCTATCATGCGGCCGATCTCGTTGATGAATTTGATGATCCCTTTGGCGATATAATAGCCGGGCGCCGCTTTGGAGCCAAACAAAAACGTCGTCTGCGGGAAATCCGTAAGCTCCCCGCTTTTGAGGCGGAAGTAGATATCCAAGATAGAGAACGCATTCAAAAGCTGCCGTTTGTATTCGTGCAGACGCTTGATCTGGATATCAAATACCGAATCTGCGCGCACGGCGATCTTATCGCGTTTATAGATGTATAACGCAAGCTTATCCTTGCGCACCTGCTTGGCCTCGTTAAAGCGCCGTACAAAGCTGTCGTCCCCGATATAAGGCTCGATGCCCCTGATCTGCTCCAAGTCCTTTACCCAGCCCCAGCCGATTTTTTCCGAAATGAGCTCCGCAAGCTCCGGGTCGCACAGCGCAAGCCACCTGCGCTGTGTCACGCCGTTCGTCTTATTTAGAAAACGCTCGGGAAACCACTCGTACCAATTGCATAACACCTTTTCCTTTAAAAGCTCTGTGTGGATCGCCGCTACGCCGTTGACCTTTTTGGAGCAATACACAGCGAGGCGCGCCATGTGTACCGCACCGCCGCACAATATCTCAAGCTCGTCCTTGTTCCGGTCGCCTATTTCGGCGAGCAGCCTGTCATTGATGAGCACCACGATCTCGTAAAGCTTAGGCAGCAAGGTGCGGAACAAATCGATGTTCCACGTTTCGAGCGCCTCCGCCATGATGGTATGGTTGGTATAGGCGAACACGTCGCGCGCCATTAAAAACGCGTCTTCAAAATCGACTCCTTCCTCCCCCATCAGCCGGATAAACTCCGGGATCGCGATCACCGGATGTGTGTCGTTTAGCTGGATCGTATGGTATTTTGCAAAGTCCCGCATATCGCATTCGTAGTCGCGCTTGTACCTGCGCAGCAAGTCCTTAAGCGATGCGCTGGTAAAGAAGTACTCCTGCTTTAAGCGCAGCTCTTTGCCCTCCTGCGTGCTGTCGTTGGGGTATAGGACGCGGGTGATCATTTCCGCGCTGTTTTTTTCCGCTACCGCACCGGCGTAATCCCCGTCGTTAAATTTTTGGAAATCAAATTCACGCAGCGCTTCTGCCTGCCACAGGCGCAGCGTATTGACCTGCCCTCCCTCAAATCCGATGACCGGCATATCGTAGGGCACGGCTTTTATTTCCTGTCCGTGGAACCTGACGATCACGCTTTCGTCTTCCTTGCGCAAAAACCACGGGTCGGTGTCGCTTTTCCAGTCGTCCGCCACCTCTACCTGAAATCCGTCTTCGAATTTCTGGCGAAAGAGGCCGTTTTTGTATTTGATGCCATAGCCGACAAGCGGCAGGCCGAGCGTCGCCGCGGAATCGAGAAAGCACGCCGCCAGCCTTCCCAGGCCGCCGTTGCCCGTTGCCGCATCTTCAATATCTTCCATTTTTTTGATGTCCACGCCGCGGGCAAGCAGTTCCGCCTTCAGCTCCTTCAGCCAGCCGAGCGCGTATATGTTATTGAATACCATACGCCCGATTAAGTATTCCGCCGAAAAATAATACGCCTTTCTTTTTTGCGCGTCACGCTCTGCGTTCCACGCGGGCGAGATCTCTTCTATGACCGCCTGGGCGATCGCCGCATTGAGCTCCGCCGCGGTCGTATCACACAATTGCTTTTGCATATCGTCTTGCACGATATGCTCTATTCTTTCTAATGCCTTCATTATATCTCCTGACTTTTCACCGCTGTTTTTCCGCAATGAAAATACGCGAATTATAGCATTTATAACCTTTTTTGTCAAACGGCACACGCCCAATACAAAAACGATTGTAAAACTTTTGTGATGTGCGGGAAAGCGGCTCAAAAAAGGCTGTACCAGCAAGGTACAGCCTTTTCATTTAATCCAGTATTTGAAGCAGCTCCGGGAACCCGTTGATCACATATGTTGGGTCGAACTGGTCAATCACAGACTGTGGGTCGCGCGCCCATGCGATGTCCGTCACCGCAAGGCAACAGTCCCAACCTGCGTCTTTTGCGATCTCCATGTCGCGCCCTGCGTCGCCGATGAGCAGCACGCGTCCTTCTTTGCAGTGAGCGTCACACACGTCCATACAGCGCTTTTCCTTATCCGATTCCTTCTGTGTCGCGCCTTCCACGGCCTTGAAATAATCCTGTAAGCCGTGCAGGTCAAGGATACGCTCTGCGGCGGGCTGCAGGCTGTTCGTCACGACACTCATCGGGTATCCGCGGTCTGCAAGCGTATTAAAAACCTCTTTTGCACCGTCGATCAGCGGAATGTCCATCATGAGGTCGTCTACCCCGCCCTTGTAAAAGGCCGCCAGCTTTTCATATACCTCGTCCACCCGCTCCTCAGGAACGCCGATATTGCGGAACATTTCTTCGATCGTGAACCCAAGTCCCAGAATCGTATCACCCATACTCACCTCAATTTCGTGCGTGTCAAAAAAGCGGTGGTACGCGGCGATGTGGAAGGGTGCGGAATCGATGAACGTACCATCCATATCAAAGATCAGAAAATCGTATTTGGGCATTGCTTTTCCCCTTTTTCCAAAAATACAATACATGAGAACCATATCACAGCACGCCTTGTTCGTCAACCTAGCACAGCGCGTTGCTTCTGCGTCCGCGCTGATATATAATGATGCAATACGATCATACTACGGAGGTGCTTCATGCAATTTCACGATATCGAGTCCCTTTCCAGAGAAAAGCTGCTCGAGCTTTGCAAAATATACGCTAAAAACTGGCTGGCGCACGACGGCTGCTGGTTTTTGTCCATCGAGCAAAAGCGCGGCATGGAAGAAGCGATGGAGCACGACGCGAACGCCTGGCGGCAGTTTACCGCCATCGAGGCACGGCGCTTAAAGGAATTTTTGGGTCTTAGCGAATATGCGGGGGTGGAAGGGCTTGCGCTCGCGTTCCGCTTCCGGCTGCAGGCTTCACTCAACCAGCCGGAGGTCACGATCGACGGCGATACCGTCACCTATCGCGCGCGGCGCTGCCGTACGCAGGATGCGCGCAAACGAAAAGGCCTTGACGATTTTCCCTGTTTGCCCGTCGGACTGGAGGAATATACCGGGTTTGCAAAAGCGATCGACCCGCGGTTTGAGACAGAAGTGATTAGCTGCCCACCCAACTTAACCGAGCAGGGTGCGTGGTGCGTATGGAAATTTACATTGAAAAAAGACCCTGAGACGGTTTAGTACCGCTTCAGGGCTTGTCGATGCTTCGTTTTCTTTCAGTCCGCCTTTTTGGCGTACATCCCCGCAAAAACGTAATATTTATACACACAGTCCACTTGTGAAAACCCCGCCTTCTTGAGCCATAAAAGCTGGTCTGCAAGGGTGGACGGATCATCAAACGCCTGCCGCTCGTATGCCTTTTCGAGCTCTTTTTTATCGATACCGCTGTGCGCGACCTTCTCCTTCCATAGCCGCGAAAACAGGTCTTCCGTCTGTGGATCGGGGCTCAGAACCTGATCCGCATTCAAAAATATCCCGCCCGGATTCAGCATTGTGTAGCATTCGCTGTACAGCTTTTCCTTCTGCGCGGCGCTTAAGTGATGGATAGACAGCGCGGAAATGATGATATCAAATGTTTCTTCAAACTTATAAGCCGTATAATCGGCCGTGATATATTCAAAATCGGGATATGCCGCGAAGCGCTTTTGGGCAACGTCGAGCATCCCTGCGGACAGGTCGATCATCGTTAGATGCGCATTCTTATATTTTTCCAGCACAAATGCCGCAAACAGACCCGTGCCGCCGCCGATATCGAGTACACGCGGCGCGTCCCCCTCAAAATCCAGCGTTTCTACAGGCAACCTGTAAAAATCGTCGAAGCACGGTATGAGCTGTTTTCTTTGTGCGTCATATTCTTTTGATACCGCTTCAAATTTTTCCCTGATGCCCAAAATTCTACTTCCTTTTTGCTACATAGTATAACAGGAATTTTTTTGTGATGCAAAAAACGCCTAAAGACTGGTGCGTTTGTCGATCGCCGTTACAGGGCACGTTTCCGCGCACAGCCCGCAATGCAGGCAGTTTTCTTGACGGATCACGTATGGTGCAGCGGACGCAATGCACTGCTGCGGGCAAACCGCTGCACACTGCCCACATTCGATGCACCCGTCGGTGATCAGGAACCCCCTATATACTTCCTCCGGCTGTCCCACAAGGAACGTTTCACGGTAGATGGGCATTCCTGACAGGTTGAAATATTCGCCCTGTCCTTCATACAGGCAGAAGACCTCTAATATATTGCGGCTGTCGCCCGGATAGACCTCGTTCATGGAAGGGTTTTGTTCAAAGATCGGCTGCAAATATTCCTGCGATACCTGCCTTACCCTGCCGCGCAGGGAGAGCATCTCCCAATTTTTTGTCAGACCCGTGAGCGCGACAAACTCCTGCCCTAAAAGCCGCTGGTAAAAATCTTTTCCGCGTGCCGTCAAAAAGTACAGGCAATCATCCTCCACCATCATGATATCGATGATGCGCACCTCCGGCCGTCCGGATTCGTCCACCGTCGCAAAGGCAAAATCCTTTATCTCGCGCATCATTTGCAGATAATCTTTTGTTTCCATGATCCATCCCCCGATATTTCTTGCTGAAAAATTCAGCGTACTATGGTAAAATAAACGCGTATCTAATTTTTGAAACAAAGGAGCTTCATCATGATAGTAGAACCAAAGGTCAGAGGGTTTATCTGTACGACCGCGCATCCGGCGGGTTGCCGGGAAAACGTGCGGCAGCAGATCGAATATGTCAAGGGACAGCCGAAGACGCCGGGCAGCAAAAACGTACTAGTGATCGGTTCTTCGACGGGGTACGGCCTTTCGTCGCGCATTGCGGCTGCATATTCGTGCGGCGCGGCAACGATCGGCGTGATGTTTGAGCGTCCGGCAAACGGTAAGCGCACCGCCTCTTCCGGCTGGTACAATACCGCTGCTTTCGAGGAATTTGCCCACGCAGACGGGCTGTATGCAAAAACCATCAACGGCGATGCTTTTTCAAACGGAATCAAGGAACAGACCATCGACCTGATCAAGCGTGATCTGGGGCAGGTGGATATGGTTATCTACAGCCTTGCGTCTCCTCGCAGAACGGTCGAGGACGGCACCACATATTCCTCCGTGCTTAAAACGACAGACAGCGACTATACCAACAAGACCATTGATTTAAATACCAGGCAAATATCCGAGGTCACTATCGCCCCTGCGACGCAGCAGGAGATAGACGACACCGTCAAGGTCATGGGCGGCGAAGACTGGAAGGACTGGATCGCCGCGCTGAGCAGTGCGGGCGTGCTGGCAACAGACGCGGTCACGGTCGCGTATTCCTACATCGGGCCGTCGCTTACCTATCCGGTGTACACCAACGGTTCCATCGGACGGGCGAAGGAGCACCTGTTTGCGACGTCGCAGGAGATCGCGCGGGAGTTCCCCGGCGTTTCCGCCTATATTTCTGTAAACAAAGGGCTTGTGACGCAGTCGTCTGCCGCTATCCCTATCGTTCCGCTTTACATTTCCATCCTTTACAAGGTCATGAAAGACATGGGGCTGCATGAGGGCTGCATTGAGCAGATGTACCGCATGCTGCATGATCGCCTGCTTGCGGGCGATGTTCTAACAGACGAGCGCGGCATGATCCGCCTCGACGACTGGGAGATGCGTAAGGACGTGCAGGACGCGGTGAGCGCGACATGGGACAGAATATCCGACGATAATTTGCAGCAACTCGCGGACATTGAAGGATATTGGGAAGATTTTTATCAGATGTTTGGCTTTAACATCCCGGGCATCGACTACAGCGCGGATGTTGATACACAAGTCAGCGTGCCGAGCATCGGCGAATAAGAAAGAGGCGGAAATAATGCTTGTATTGATCGATAATGCCAATATTGACGAGATTCGGAAGCTATACGACAGCTTTCCTTACGATGGGGTCACCACCAACCCGTCCATCCTGTTAAAGGAGCACCAAAACATTTTTCATGTACTAAAGGAGATTCGTTCCTTTATCCCCAAGGAATCCATGCTGCACGCGCAGCTTATTTCCGATACGGCAGAGAAAATGGTGGACGAAGCGCATTTCATGCTGCGGGAATTGGGAGACGATTTGTTTGTCAAGGTTCCTGTTACACCCGAGGGCCTGCGCGCTATCCGCCTGTTAAAAAAGGAAGGCATCAACATCACAGCGACCGTCGTCTACAATGCTATGCAGGCCTTTATGGCAGCAAAGGCGGGCGCGCGTTTTGCCGCGCCGTACATCAACCGCCTCGATAACATGGGCGCAGACGGCATTCAGGTAGCAAAAGATATCCACGACATTTTCCGCATCCACAACTTAGAAGCGCAGGTCATTGCGGCAAGCTTCCGTAATTCACATCAGGTTTTAAGCCTGTGCAAATACGGCGTTGGTGCGATCACCGCGGCGCCGGACGTGCTGCGCGCGCTTACTTATCACGACGCGACGATGTGCGCGGACGAAAACTTTGGGCAGGACTTCCTTTCACTCGTCAATGAGGTGGAAGGCACGCATTTGAAATAATACGCACCAAAAAAGGGCAGTACCTTCCGTACTGCCCTTTTTTAATTCTCTATAGAAATTTATCGTATTCGTTGCATAGCAGGTACAACGGCTGTTCGTCTTCCTCTATGCCTGAAAAACGGCTGGCGGCTTCCGCCCAATAGTTGTCCGCGTTGTCGTCGTTGACGGAGGAAACTTCCCATGCGATCAGGTCTCCCGTGCCCTTTTCCGCACCAAACGTATGGAGCGAATACGGCGCTAAGGTAATGCTGTTGCCGCGCGTGATCAGGAACTTCTCCCCCGCTTTGACCGTTTTAGGAATACCGTCGCAATAAAAGGTCACGTCGCTCTCCATATCCGGCTTCAGGTCTTTTGTTACATTGTAAAGAATCATAAACATATCTCCGCCGCCGCGGTTGATGATGTCTTCCGTTTTTGTAACGTGATAGTGCAGCGGCAGCCTTTGCCCGTCCTTCACAAACAACATCTTTTCGGCATACGGCGTACCTACGCCCGGCTCGTCCTGCAAGCCGTTGCGAATGGTAAAGAGCACCGCGCCCACCTCTTCAAAATTCTTCATGCCGAAATCGGTGATATCCCATCCCTGCATAACGCGGCGGATGCGGCTCGTATCTTCCTTGCTGTTCTTCCAGTCGTCGATGTTCCAATAAGCAAAATCCGGCAGGCGGATCATGTGCGCGTCGAGCGCCTCTTTTGTTTGCTCTAAAATTCGATTCACTTCTGATCTTTTCATCGTGTTATCTTTCCCCCTGTATCATGTTTCTCCCATTATGATAGCACCTGCCATAAAAGCATGTCAATTCTGTTATTCGCTTTTTTGAGCGACCGCCTGATTGAATGCGTATTCGACCCGGTCAAAGGTAATGCCTTCCTCTTTTAACTCTTCCGGCAGTGAAAACGTAAGCACTGTGCTTTCGCCCGGCTCTATAGGGGCTTGCAACTCCTGCATCTGGGCATAAACGATGTCTGCTCCGTTGACAAATTTTACGGTGATGTTGAGTGTTGCACACGCCTGTTCCGCCCCGTTGTGCACTGTGAGCAGCGCCTCTGTTTCGCCCTTCTCGATGTTGACATTCAGCTTGTCTGTGATATCGATATATTCATTTGCAGCCATCGATATGCGGACCTTCGCATTTACAGCCGGCGGTAGCTCGTTGGGCTTTTTTTCAATGGGGATCGATATACTGCGCCCTGCGCCCACCTGGTAAAACACCAGCTCGCGTTTATCCTCCGGCGAACTAAGCGCTATTGTGATCTTGGGAACCGCAACGTTGTTCGTGTTTCTTACTTGTACGATCATATT
>NZ_JAYFPU010000238.1:0-3199 GCF_034927525.1 Christensenella sp. | reverse complement strand
CAGGCGTATCAAATTTCGGGGTTGGTTGTATCACCAGCCCTTGCTATCCTGTGTCCATGGTAACCGACGCGCCGATAGCCATTTCAAAATTATTATATCAATTTTTGTTATGAATTACAATCGCATTCATTTTTTCGTTATCTTCCGTAGGAATCCCTGAATTTTTACTGAAAAAGGAGGATTTACCATGTTAGAAAACCCACTCGTATCTGGGGATACTGCACCGGATGAGCGCTGGTACTGGGGAATACCAGAAACGCCACCCCCCGGTGCCATCACCATCCCCCTGGCCCCCTGGTCGGAACTGGATCACGAAGACGCATTGATTTTTGAATTAGAAAGAACGAGGCCATTAAAATGAAACCATTAACCCCCTACACCCACCCTGAGTTCGGCCAAATCCGCACCCTGGACAAAGACGGCGACACCTGGTTTGTCGCCCGAGACATCGCCCAGGCTTTAGGCTACGCCAATGCCAACCATGCCATCCGCACCCATGTAGACCCCCAGGACAAGGGGGTCGCGAAATGCGATACCCTTGGGGGACGCCAGAGCATGTCCTTAATTAATGAATCCGGCCTCTACGCCCTCATCCTGGCCAGCCAGCTCCCCAGCGCCAAGGCCTTCAAGCACTGGGTCACCGCCGAAATCCTCCCCAGCATCCGTAAAAACGGCGGGTATTTATCCGGCCAAACCCAGCTCGGGGACACCGAGCTCATGGCCCGGGCCATGGTCCTGGCCCAGCACATCATCGCCGAACGCACCGCCGCCCTGGAGGAGGCCGCCCCCAAGGTCTGCTTCGCCGACGCCGTCACCGCCTCCCACCAGTCCATCCTCGTGGGAGAGCTGGCCAAGCTCATCGCCCAAAACGGCGTGGACATCGGCGCAAAGCGCCTCTTCACCTGGCTAAGAGACAAGGGCTACCTCATCAAGGGCAAGCGCTCAGACCGCAATATGCCCACCCAAAAATCCATGGACCAGGGCCTCTTCGAAATCAAGGAAACGGCCATTACCCACTCCGACGGCCACACCACCATCAACCGCACCCCCAAGGTCACCGGAAAGGGCCAAGTGTATTTTATCAATCGGTTTTTAGTCCAAGGCAAAAGGGCCGACTAAGCGTTGCTTTAACAACGTGCCCTCGAAAGGACAACGCCATGAACTATTTAAAAGAAATCATCGCCTTCGAGCGGGAGATGGAAATCCGCCACCTCCCCGCAAACGCTCAGCTCCTGTGGTACAAGCTCATGATGCTCTGCAACAAAACCGGCTGGCAGTCCTGGTTCCAGGTGGATAACCCCCGGCTCATGGCCCACCTCAAAATGACCCGGGCCGCCACCCTCATCGAAGCCCGGCAAAAACTCATCCTCGCCGGCCGCATCCACTACCACCGGGGCAAAAAAGGCGCCCCCAGCCAATACCATCTCATCCCCTTCGAATCCCCCCAAGGCGAAGGACAAACCGTAGGGCAAAGCGTACCTCAAAGCGTACCTCAAAGCGAAGTACAAACCGTAGCCATATCTAAACAAAAACATAAAGATAAACAAAAAAAGAGAGAGGGCGCCCCCGCGAAATCCTCCCTACCCGACGCACAGTCCCACGGCCGCTACCACCACGTCCACCTCACTGCCCCCCAGCTATCCGACCTGAAAACCGCCCACCCCGGAAACTGGCAAGCCCTCATCCAGAACCTCGACACCTACCTCGAAACCCACCCCGACAAACGCTACCACAACCATCTCGCCGTCATGGAAAAATGGGCCACCGAAGACCTCACCCATCCCACGGGCAGAAAAGCCCTATGCCCCGAAATCCAACGAGACTTAAGCATCTACGACGAACTCGACGCCATCGACGCAGAGTACTTCAGAAAAATCGGAGCAGACCCGCCCCCATAGAAAAAGCGTCAAGTCCAACACCCAAAAGTTTATAACCCGAAGGAGTCCCCATGAAACCACCCCAAAAACACCTCAAAGACCACACCGCCATCCTCACCTGGCTCTCCCGCTACCAGGACATTTCAGCCGACATCCAAAGACTTACCACCGCCCAGGACGCCTGGAAAAACCAAATGTCCGACATCCTCACCGCCCTCACCGAGCGCCTGGGCCACCATCACCGCACCCTAGAGTGCATCCAAAGCGCCATCGACACCCTCCCGGACCCCCGGCACCGCCAGCTTCTCCGGGCGCGTTACCTCGAAGGACACAGCTGGAACACCATCAGCCGTGAGATGCACTACACCCGCCAGCAAATCTACAACCTCAAAATGGATGCCTTAGACGCCCTGGAGCACCAAAATTCTCCCTTTGACACCATTTGACATCCAAAGGTGGTAAGATAATCTCAGTTCTAGAACACACCCCCACGGCCCATAAAATTCAAAACATAGGAGAACCCCCATGGCAATTGAACGCAACGTAAATAGCATCAGCCTCAAGCTGACCTCCAACTATGGCACCATCGACGGTAAGACCGTCCGGAAATCCAAATCCTACAGTAGCGTCAAAAGCACCGCCACCGACGCCCAAATCATCGCCACTGGCAAGGCCATCGATAACCTCCAATCCCCCAGTGCCGAAAATATCCTCACCGTCACAACCGAAGAACTCGTCGAAACCGTTTAAGAAAGGAGCCTAATCCATGGCAACCACCACTAAAAACCTCGTTATCACCTTCAAGCAAGAAGCCGACAACACCTATAGCATGACCATCCCCGACTACAAAGACGCCATCACCGACACCGAAATTCTCGCCGGGGCCCAAGCCATCATCACCCAGAACATCTTCGCCCCCGACGGCCTCGACTTTATTGGCGTCCTCACCGCTAAACGGGTCGATACCACCACCACAGAAGTGGAAATTCCAGAGGCCTAGCAGGCCCCGATGCCCACTAACCCCCAACGTCATCCCCGCCCCGCCGCATCCCGGCGGGGCCTTTTATCAGGAGAAACCCATGACACCACTCACCGAATGGTCCGTCGTCGGCATCCTTATCACCCTCGCCGGCCTCATTACCATCTTCGTCCGCCTCACCAGCCACTTAAGCACCATCCTTGCCCGCCTGGACACCACCGTCGCCCAGCTCAGCCGAACCGTGGAAACCCTGGATACAAGCAACACCCGCACCCATCAGCGCCTCTTCGACAAGCTCGAAGCCCAGGAGGACACCCTCGCAAGCCACGACACCCGCATCACC
>NZ_JAYFPU010000291.1:0-7196 GCF_034927525.1 Christensenella sp. | reverse complement strand
TGAGATTGTGAAAAGGTTGAATGAACTCGGTTTTGAGGGCATTGCCGAAGGTACAGTCTACTCCCTGCTGGTGCGGCTGGAAAGGAACCGATTGGTTCACATTGTCAAAAAACCTTCCGAAATCGGCCCGCCGCGGAAGTTCTACACACTCAATGAGCGCGGACGGGCTGAATTGATGTCTTTTTGGGCACGATGGGACTTTTTGAGCGGACGTATTGAAATTTTAAGAAAGAAATAAAAGAAGGAAAGAATTATGAGCTTTAGCCATGAAAAAACAGGACGGAAATAAATCGCAAAGGAAAAGCAAGAAATTGGCGGCTCGGATTATGATAAAATAATATATATTTACTCATTTGATTAGGAGGTATCACTTTGAATAAAGCATCCCTATTAAACAACCGTATGAAAAAATACGCTCATAGTGATACGGCCGCTCTGTATAACGATTTGGGTATCACGCGAAACGGGCTTCGACTGGAGCAGGTCGAGGTCATGAAGAAAAAATATGGGGACAACAATATTGTCGCCAGAAAATCGGATACCATAGGATTTCGGCTCCGCCGAGCCTTTATTAACCCGTTTACCGTAATTCTGTTCGTGCTGGCCATTGTATCCCTTGTAACGGATGTATGGTATACGGACGATCTCCATAAGACCGCCACAACGGTTATCATTATCAGCGTGATGATTCTCGTCAGCGGTGTTGTTCGTTTTATCCAGGAACTTCGGTCGAAACATGCCTACGATCAATTGGACCGGCTGGTGCATACCCATATCAATGTAAAAAGAGACGGTGTCATTATAAAAATACCTGCCGAAGATCTGGCGGTGGGTGATTGTGTCTATTTATCTGCAGGTGATCGCGTACCGGCGGACATACGCCTTACAAATACAATGGATCTGTTTGTTTCGCAATCCGCTATCACGGGGGAGAGCGGCATCCTGGAAAAAAACAGCGGGAAGTATGACTATACGGAGCAAATGGCCTTTTCACAGTACGAAAACCTTGTCTTTATGGGAACGACCGTGATCAGCGGAAAAGGCGAAGGTGTTGTCCTTGCCGTTGGAAAAGAAACGCTGTACGGCAATTTTATTCAGCCCAATGCCCTTACTTCCAACACTTTTGTAAAAGGTGCGAACTCGATTGCCTGGATTTTGCTCCGGTTCATGGTTATTTTAGTTCCCATTGTCTTTGTTGTTTCCGGCATTACAAAAGGAAACTGGGTGGAATCCTTCCTTTTTGCATTGTCCGTAGCGGTTGGCCTGACCCCGGAAATGCTTCCTATGGTCATCACGGCTTGTCTGGCAAAGGGCAGTATTTCCATGTCGAAGAAACAAACAATTATCAAGGATATCAATGCTATGCAGGGTTTCGGAAGCATGGATGTTCTATGTATGGACAAAACCGGAACACTCACCAATGTAAATATAATATTAGAATACTATATGGACATTCTTGGAAACGAAAGTGAAGAAGCGCTCCGCCTTGCCTATTTGAACAGCCTATACCACTCCGGTGTGAAAAACCCCATTGATACTGCGATTCTGGAATGCCGAAATATGCCGGGGAAAAATGAATACTATGAGGCTTTAGCCGGACAGTACCACAAAGCGGATGAAATCCCTTTTGATTATTCTCGTAAATATGTCAGTACGCTCATCGCAGACGATCACGGAAACCATCAGCTCGTCATGAAGGGCGATGTGGAGGCCGTATTCTCCCGATGTGCCTTTGTGGAGTATCAAGGAACCGTCAAGCCCATTTCAGAAGATGGAAGAAGCAGCGTTGCCGCGGTGGTAGATGAAATGCTGGAAGATGGCATGAAGGTGATTGCTGTCGCCAGAAAAGACTTAGGCAATCAAAATATGGCATCTCTTTCAGACGAATCCGGCATGACTTTGGTGGGGTATCTTGCCTTCTTTGACGCTCCTAAAAAATCGGTGGCACAGTCCATTGCCAAGCTCAAGAGCCTGCAGGTAAAGGCGAAAATCCTTACGGGCGATCATCAGCAGATTGCCCTCTCTATTTGCAGCAGAATCGGCATTGCCTCCGAAAATATGCTGACCGGAGCAGACTTAAACCACTTATCCGATTTGGAATTGCGGCTCGTGGTGGAAAAAACGGATGTATTTGCCGAACTAACCCCCAGCCAAAAGGTTCGTATTGTAACGGCTTTGCAGGAAAACGGTCATACCGTGGGATTTCTTGGTGACGGCATGAACGATATTCCCGCGATCTGTGAAGCGGATGTGGGAATATCCGTGGATACCGCCGTTGATGCCGCAAAGGACATGGCCGGTGTCATTCTGCTGCAGAAGGACTTGAATGTGCTGGAGGAAGGCATTTTAGAGGGCAGAAAGACCTTTGCGAACATGTCCAAGTATATCAAAATAACCGCAAGCTCCAACTTTGGCAATATTCTTTCCATTGTTTGCGCCAGTGCTTTCCTGCCTTTTTTACCGCTGGCGGCCGTACAGCTCCTGCTCTTGAACCTGCTTTATGATATCCTTTGTATCGTGCTGCCGTGGGATCATGTTGATCAGGAGGTGTTTTCTTCCCCCAGGGAATGGTCCGGTAAAACCCTTGGACGTTTTATGCGGTTTTTCGGCCCCATCAGCTCTATTTTTGATGGGATCACTTTTCTGTTTTTATACTTTGTCCTATGCCCCGCACTTACCGGAGGGCTGCTCTATACCCAGCTCACCGACCCGGTCATGCAGTTTCGATATATCGCACTCTTCCAGACCGGATGGTTTCTGGAATCCATGTGGACGCAGGTTTTGATTCTGCACATGCTGCGCACTCAAAAAATACCTTTCCTGCAAAGCAGGCCATCGGCCTCGGTTATGCTGATTACGGTTATCGGCATCCTGCTGTTCACAGGACTTACCTTTACCCCTATGGTCAATGTCCTGGGTCTGACGGTGCTCCCCCTGTGGTATTTTGGGTTCCTGCTTGTTGTCGTCGCCAGTTACATGCTGTTAACCACCGTATTGAAGCGAATCTACATTGCCAAATACGGTGAGCTGATTTAGAAAGGGGGAATCGCATTGAAGAAAAACGCAAGCTTTATCATGATGGATTCCGCCCTTGCTAAATCCCTGTATGATACCCTGAAAACTTTAGAGCCTAAATCCAGGTATTCCGATGAGCTTCTGCAGGGATTAAAGGATTTGATGGAAGGCGAGGTGGCTACCCTCATGCTGGGGATGACCGGTAATGGGGAACCCTTCATCAATGGCGCAGACGATGGCATTTATGTCGGCGCACTTGAAATCCATCCCAAGAACCATAAAGTGTTATGTGATGGAGCAGAGGTCAGTTTAACCCCAAAGGAATTTGACATTCTATATTTTCTTGCAAAGAACAAGGGGGAGATTTTCACCAAGGAACAGATTTACCAGGCAGTTTGGGCAGAGGATTATCTTATGGCAGACAGCAATATCATGGCCTTTATCCGAAAGCTCCGAAAAAAGATTGAACCAAACCCGGATGTGCCGGAATACATCCTTACCATATGGGGAATCGGTTATAAGTTTACGGACCGAATATAGAAAAACGGATTGGCTCCCGCTGCGCAGCGGATGAGATCAATCCGTTTTTTCTTGCCGTTTCGCAAGAAAATCGCAAGAATTTAGCCATATGATTTCTTTTCGATTATGGTTATAATAATAAAGTGCTGTTGAGCGCCATATTGAAAAAACAATGGAAGGAGATGAGATTTCGTGGACAGTTACAGTTGTAGGGGACAAAACAAAACGGTCAGACAAATAGATATTCGTGGATGTTATATCAGGTTCTTTACCACTGGAACTGATATACTGCTATGGGAATAGCACGGAAATCTCTATCCATTCATCCATAGATAGATTGTCCATCGTTTATGTATTCCTCTATAGGCTGCGTTTCCGTAACTGCGAAGAAGTTTTGCAGAAAACAAATTACGGGTTATGCGCTGAAGAAG
Source organism: Christensenella sp. (assembly GCF_034927525.1). Taxonomy (NCBI): domain Bacteria; kingdom Bacillati; phylum Bacillota; class Clostridia; order Christensenellales; family Christensenellaceae; genus Christensenella; species Christensenella sp. The sequence continues at coordinate 3,231 of NZ_JAYFPU010000291.1, read as the reverse complement.
CATAATAGCGATGGTTTTTTTATGCCCTTTTCAGCCGTTCCACAGGAAACTACACAATAAAGGAGAGTGAAACGTATGAACTTAAATTGCATTGTTTTTGGACTTATCTTCCTGGTGGTTGGTATCGTCTTTTTCATCGGAGTGGGTCCAAACTGGATCAAAGCTTGGCGTGACATGCCAAAAGAAGAAAAAAACAAAATACACATGGATGAACTCAGCAAGAATATCGGGTGTGTATTTTTGGTTGCCAGCGGCATTTTTCTGATATCCGGTTTTAATCCCGGATTTAAGAACGCTGCATTTGTATGGTGCATGATCGCCTGGTTTGTGTTGACAGGCATTGATGTAGCTTTCATTACAAAGTCAAACAGGTATAAAGCTGATGCTGCAAAATGACTGCCGTAAGGCATTGACATAGATACTTTAAAAAGAAAGGGGCGAAACAGATGGAATCCGATACTGGAAGTGGGTTAGGCCCTCAAGACATACAACCTCCGGGGCGAAGAAGATACCAGCAAAACTTTCGCATAGCGAAAAACCTGCTGTCTGTTTTGCTAAAAACTTTCTAAGTCCATACAGGCTGATGTCTTGCTTCCGATTTCACTAAATACAATTTAGGAGGTATAGACTCATGAACAAGAAAAAAAACAAAGTGGCTGTGAAAAAAATTTCAGAGAGCTATGTCCGCAGAGACAGAGCCAACGAAGTGATTACTTTCGCCGCAACCAATAAAATCAAGACTGTTTTAAGGAAATTCAACACCTCCCCCGACGGTCTTTCAGAAAAAGAGGTCGTTGCAAGCCGCAATGCCTATGGCAGCAATAGGGTGACCCACGAAAAGAAAAAAACGCTGCCGCAAAGATTGGCAGGCGCGTTCATCAACCCTTTTACGGCAATTCTCGTTTGCCTTGCCATTGTATCTACGATTACGGATGTTATCCTTCCGATTATGCAAAACACACCGGAGGATATTAACCTGCGTACAGTCATCATCATCATGGCCATGGTCGTTATTTCCGGCACGTTACGCTTTGTGCAGGAATCGCGCTCCGGCAATGCCGCTGAAAAACTCCTGGGCATGATTACTACAACCTGCACCGTTGACCGGGAGGAGGGCAAAAGGCAGGAAATTCCCCTTGCCGATGCGGTGGTTGGTGATATCATCCATCTTTCTGCCGGTGATATGATTCCTGCGGATGCCAGAGTGCTCCAAGCGAAGGATTTGTTTATCAGTCAGGCGGCCCTGACGGGCGAAAGCGCACCTGTGGAAAAATTTGCAGAAGTCGGCAATGATAAGGTGGATACTGTTACAGAGTATTCCAATATTGCATTCATGGGAAGTAACGTAATCAGCGGCAGCGCCGTCGCAGTGATCATCTCTGTCGGCGATGATACTCTGTTTGGCTCCATGGCTTCTTCGGTTGCGGGCGAGGCTGTTGAAACCAGCTTTACCAAAGGCGTCAACGCCGTGTCCTGGGTGCTCATCCGGTTTATGTTCGTCATGGTGCCTGTCGTATTTGTCATAAACGGGCTTACCAAGGGCGACTGGCTGGAAGCGTTCCTGTTCGGTATTTCCGTCGCGGTAGGACTGACCCCCGAAATGCTGCCGATGATTGTTACCAGCTGCCTTGCAAAAGGCGCTGTATCCATGTCTAAAAAGAAAACTATCGTAAAGAACCTGAATTCCATCCAGAATTTTGGCGCCATTGATATTCTCTGCACTGACAAAACCGGCACCTTGACACAGGAGCGCGTGGTACTGGAGTATCACCTGGATGTTATGGGCAATGAAGACACCCGTGTGCTTCGCCACGCCTACCTGAACAGTTATTTTCAGACAGGCTATAAAAATCTGATGGATCGGGCCATTATTCGCAAGACAGAGGAAGCGGAGGCCTCCGATCCAAGACTCATCGATTTGTCTGAAACCTATACAAAAGTGGATGAGATCCCCTTTGATTTCACCCGCCGCCGTCTTTCCACGGTAGTCAGTGACAAAAGCGGCAAGACGCAGATGGTCACCAAAGGGGCCGTAGAGGAAATGCTCTCCATCTGCTCCTTTGCTGAGTATCAGGGTAAGGTGGAACCTCTTACGGAGGAATTAAAAGTAAATATCCTTCGGACGGTAGATACCCTTAATGAAGACGGAATGCGGGTTATTGCTGTTGCACAGAAAACTAATCCGTCTCCGGTTGGCGCATTTGGCGTGAAAGATGAATGCGATATGGTGCTGATCGGTTATCTGGCGTTTTTAGACCCGCCGAAGGAATCGGTACATGAAGCAATCAAAGCCCTCAAGGAGTATGGCGTTACAACCAAAATTCTGACTGGCGACAACGACAAGGTAACCCGCTTTATCTGCAAAAGGGTAGGCCTGAAGGTCAACAACCTGCTGCTGGGCTCCGATATTGACAAGATGGACGACGACGCTCTGGCAAAAGCGGCGGAGCATACTGACGTATTTGCAAAGCTCTCGCCGGCTCAGAAGGCCCGCATCGTCACTGTCCTTCGCAATAACGGCCATACCGTTGGCTTCATGGGTGAGGGTATCAATGACGCTGCGGCAATGAAGTCCGCCGACATTGGCATTTCTGTGGATAACGCAGTCGATATCGCGAAGGAATCGGCAGACATTATTCTTTTGGAAAAAGACCTGATGATTTTGGAAGAAGGCATTATCGAAGGCCGCAAGACCTATGCCAATATGAACAAATATATCAAGATGACGGCGTCTTCCAACTTCGGCAATATGTTCTCGGTGCTGGCTGCCTCCGCCCTGCTTCCTTTCCTGCCCATGATGGGCGCACAATTGATCTTCCTCAACCTGATCTACGACCTGTCCTGCACTTCCATACCCTGGGATAACGTAGATGAGGAATTCCTGAAGAAACCCCGCAAGTGGGACGCGTCCTCGGTTGGAAGCTTCATGCTGTGGATCGGGCCTACAAGCTCCATCTTTGACTGGACCACCTATGCGATTATGTACTTTGTTTTCTGCCCGCTGTTTGTGTCCAACGGTATTCTGTATAACGACCTAGCAAATCACTTTACTGGTGCTGAGTTAATACGGATGCAAACGAATTATACGGCGCTGTTCCAGGCCGGATGGTTTGTAGAGTCCATGTGGAGCCAGACCATGGTGATTCACATGATCCGTACGCCAAAACTTCCGTTCATCCAAAGCCGCGCTTCCGTTACGCTTACGCTACTTACCTTTGCTGGCATTGCAAT
>NZ_JAYFPU010000218.1:0-5877 GCF_034927525.1 Christensenella sp. | reverse complement strand
TGAGACAAAAACGATTCCTACTCCTTGGCATCCTGGCGGCCTTTATTCTATTTTGGGGCAGTACTGCTTTTGCCGCAGAATACTACACCACACCGGATTATAAGGTCGATATGGCGGTCAATGAAAACCACAGCTACGATGTCACGGAAACCATCACCGTCTCTTTTACGGAACCACGCCACGGGATTTATCGTTATATTCCCCAAAGCGGCAGCTTCTACCGGGAGATTGACGGCAAAGGGGTTGAAAGCACCTATAATGCCGTTATCTCAAATATTCGGGTGGATGGCTATAATTATGACACCGATACCGAAAACGGAAATCTCGTCTTAAAAATAGGCGATTCGGACACCACCGTCGATGGAACCCAAGTCTATACGATCCATTATACCTGGGACCCCGGTGATGACAAAATTGATGGCTTTGACGATGTGTATTTTAACATCCTGCCCTACCAATGGCCCACTGCCATCGACCATGCCGCTTTTACTGTCCATATGCCAAAGGCCTTTAATGCCGGGGATGTCAATGTGTATGCCGGCAGCTACGGTGCCACCGATGGTAATGCCATCAGTTACTCCGTGGACGGAACCACCATCACTGGTGAAACTACTAAGGCCCTTACCGCAAACCAAGGGGCTACCCTGAATGTCCGTCTGCCCCAGGGCTATTTTGTCGGTGCCCGCACCGGCCTGGAGGGCGTTCCCTTTATCTACGGATCCTGTCTCATTGGGCTCATCGCCGGAGGAGTCCTATACTTTCTCTTTGGTCGGGGCAAAAAGCCAGTGGAGGTGGTCAATTTCTATCCCCCCCATGACTTTACACCACCTCAAATTGGTACCATCATCGATGGACGGACAGACCGAAAGGACTTAGTTGCGGTCATTATGTATCTGGCGGATAAAGGTTATATGACCATTGAAGAAACCAGCAAAAGCACCTTTACCTTCCATCAACTCAAACGCCCTGGCGCAAAGGATGAACCAGATTTCATCCGTGAAATTTTTACGGGAATTTTTCCCTCTAAAGCATCACAGTCCGTCACCTCGGAATCCCTTAAAGGAACCTTCTATGAGTCTGTCAATGCTGCGACTGCTATGGTCGAAGGCTTCTTTACCGCTCCGGAGCATCAGCTTTTTACTGCACAATCCAAGATTGCACGGTTTGCAGTGGCCGCCATCATGGTCATCGTGATGGTGATCTTTGCCGGTGCTCAGACCTATGCCTCCGAAGGTTCGCTGAATCTCTTTATCCTCGCCTTTATTTTGGTAATTTCTGTCGGCTTCCCAGCCGCTAGCTTTTTATGCTTTTACAATACGGCGATTATTAACAAAAAGAGTTACAGTGGTGGTAAGCGTCTATTGATCAGCTTACTTTGGGCTGTACTGACGCTCATTCTTATCTCCCTATCCATCGTCATGAACAGCCTGCCCGCCAGTGTAGCTTTGGTCGCTTACGGCACGATTATGGCACTGGGTATCCTCCAGTTTTACACCTTAAGCCGAACAGAAACTGGAACCCTTTGGTATGGTGAAACCCTGGGCTTTAAGAACTTTATCGTCAATGCAGAAGCCGATCGAATCAAGATGCTGGTGGATGAAAACCCCAGTTATTTCTTCAATATCCTGCCCTATGCCTATGTTTTAGGAATTACCAATAAATGGGCAAAGAATTTTGAAGGTTTAACCATTGAACCGCCAACCTGGTATTATGGCTATAATACCTTTAATACCTTTGACTGTCTCCTATTTGCCAGTATGCTAAACCACAGCATGCGCAGCATGGCCAGTGACCTCATCACGGTTCCCTCTAATTCCGGAAGCGGTGGTTTCGGCGATGGCGGCTTCGGTGGCGGTGGCGGCTTTGGCGGCGGCGGCGGCGGTGGCGGCGGTGGTGGCAGCTGGTAGGACCGCCAGACAACGTAAAACGGCCATACCCCGCATTTGCACTTATGTTAAGACCATTTAGGATTTTTCTGGATTGATTGAAAATGACTATGTGATACACAAAAAACATACAAAAAATATACAATTATTTTTTAGTTAACCTACAAAAAACACACAATTTTAACCCCGGTCAATCGCCGGGGTTTTGTTTTTAAAATCATTTGTCTGCCTACTGCAATAAAAAAATCCCCCAGCCGAAGCCAGGGGAATCTACTTATGAATTCAACCACTTCTGGAACGCCAAAACAGACACCGGCCCGATGTAACCATCGGCTGGTACCTTCAAAAACGTTTGAAGCTTAACCGCAGATTCGAAGCCGAACCAGCCATCGTCATTTGCTCCAATGAGCCTTTGCAGAGCTGAGATAAAGGGGGACCCATCGCCATTATCCCATTCAAAGGTTCCGTAATCCTCGCAGATGTATTCCCGACAACTTTCAAGCTGACCGCTGATAACTCCATCCACTGGGGTTCCGAATTTATTCTGGGCCTTACTTGTGGTATCACTTCCCCACTTACCATCCTCTTCAATTTTTCCAGATGATTCAGGTTTGTTTTCGGGTTTAGATGGTGCGACCACTACAGATCCATCCAACTCTTTATAATTTTCGCCTGCTCTGTCCATGATACCGTATGCGATACAATTCCCAAAAAATCTTCCGTTGTCTTTCAAAAATTGTCCGTCATCATCAATGGACCCTGCTTCAAAAATCGTCGCTTCCATTAAGGTGCCCGTGACTTCGTAGTCATCCTGGTATCTATTGCCTTTGTCGATATAATCCATTCTGCTTGTTACAGCATTTCGAATATCCGCTCCAAGAGCCGCTCCGGCGTCGGAAACATAGAGTGCAAACATTCCAGATTCAGCTTTTTCCCAGTCTAGATGGATTGATACGTAGTGGGTGCATCCACGTTTATTCGCAGATTCAACACATTCGATGATGTTCATATCGTTTTCCGGATAATCTGTAACATAATCTTTCCCATTACTGACAAAAACTTCTAAAATTCCACCAACGATAATTTTGGCAATGTCCGCCTCAACATTGTTTTCCCAGACTGTTCCAGGATCCCATTTATTTTCAGTCGTGACTCCATGACCAATGGCGATAAAAGGTTTAAAACCCATGGTTATTTACCTTTCCTTTCCGCAACCTTGTCCGCTGTTTTTGCCAATATATCCGCTAAATCAGCGTTACTATAATTTCTGGCCACAACTGCCTCGGCTTTGTCATTAATGTCCGTTTTGAGCATGGTCACCTTGCTGTCAGCAACCCCGGGTGTTGATGTGTCGCTTAAGATGCCGATGGACACCAGCACCGACAGGACGCCGGTCAGCATCACGTTGAGGGGCTCCCACTCAAAGGCTAGGCCAAATTGTCCACAGGCGTATTGGATGACTAACCCAAGGATGGAGATGATCCCCATCCAAAATGCACCGCTTTTTAGTCTTAGTTTTAAATTCATTTATCCTTCTCTTTCCTCGGGGCAATTTGTCCCGGCAATGGCATTAATCCGCTTGTGGGCCTGCTTTGCGCTGGCCTCCACGGCCGCCAAACGTTGGACCAGCTCAAAGTATCGCTCGTCCTGCTTTTCCAGTTTGTGATTGATATCCTCAATCCCTTTTTTGAGATAACCCAGGTCTGAGGCGATGGCCCCTTCCTGGGCACCGTCCTGTTTACTGTCTTTTTTTGTGTTGGCCATATAGACGGCATAGCCAATTAATCCGCCGGCAATGGCACAAATGAGATTGATGAGTACAGGGTCAATGTTCACATAGTCGCTCCTTTCGATGATATGACAGGCCCCGAAAGGCCAGCCAATAAAAAAAGACCCTCTGGTCTACGCTGCGGCTTGACGCCGCTCAATTTCGGCAACGACTTTAACCCTTAAAAATGCGGGGACCATGGGGACGCCTAAACGGGTTGCATCGTCCTGGGTCAATGCACGTTCACTGGCTTCAACCAGGTCTGCGTACATTTTTGCAAGATATTCCATTCTTATTCACCTCCTCCTTCTGCCTGGGATTCAATGTATTCGGCCAAAGCTAGTTGGCTTGCCAGATTGTCGGCCTCCTGCTTTTCGATGGCTTCCGCCAGAGCGAGTTGGAGCAGTTGGACTTCCGACGGTTGCGTGCTAATCGGCTCGGGTACATATTCTTCGATGTACCCAAACAATCCGCTTTGAGTATCAGGGGTAGCCCGCATCCTAAACACCTTTCCTTGTCTTTCCAACTCAAAATATTTGTTATAATCGGCATCCGTTATAGGGACATCGCTCTTGGTTATTGTATGTACGCTATCAACAACAAAACCGATAGCGTCTCCCATTATCCTCAAAAAATACATATCCTACCTCCTAGTATCCAATTGCAAACCAATGAATCTGAAAATTCGTGTTTGCATTCAGTGTGTTTCCGGTCAGCCCAAATTTTTGTGAGCTGTACATCGTCATCCAAACATTTTTGTTGAGCACATCGGAGTAATAACCGTTAAGGTATTGCCGATTAAAAACACAAACAGCACCATTCGGGAACGTAATCGGGAAGGTGATGCTTTGGTTGAGGTTACCATCACTACCAACTACTCCAGTCGTAACTCCCCATTGCAAAATAAGTCCTCCTGGAAATTTTTTGTACCCATTTCCTCCCATATTTTGCGTCCACCCACTCTTAATCATATCCTCCGAAATTTCCGGCAGGATTTTATCCCAATCCGTCCCATTAAAAATTTGGATTGGTCGTTTAATATTTGATGCCATTTTTACCTCCTTAAATCCAAATATCCCCTTTCCGGGGACTCGTCGGTGCCGTCGTACTGACGGTCACCGTATTGCCGCTGGCTCCTGTGATTTTTGCGTCCACCTCGGACTCCGTGTAGTATCGGTCATCGTGGGTGTGAGACGCTGGCGTAAATGTCGTTGGCTTGCTGCCAATCTCGCTCCATGCGTATGACGGCTTGGTGGATGCCTTGGCCCAGGCTGGGACATCCGATGCCGGCATCGATGACGGGAAGTCCGTAATCTGGGCTTTTGTGTGGTTGTGGGATGTCGGCGCTGCCCCAATATTACTTGGCGTCAACGCAATCCCATCAACCCCATTAAACGCCACCCCATTAATTGTTGCACTGAATGTTGGCTTGTATGGCACGACAACAACATCCGTTGTCGGTACAATGGTAGATGTCGATGAACTGTTATCCAAATACTCAATTTCCCATCCATTTTTATCTGTCGCAGTCGTTCCGAGTTCAATCTGAACATTAACTGAAAACTGAGGGAAATAGATGCCCCCAATCAAAGCAATCCCGGTATACTTAACAGAATTTTCTACGTATGAAAATAATTTTATTACCGGTCGCCAGGCACCCATGGACACCGCTCCGCACCAACCATGTGTATTATTGTAAATATAATATCCAATCTTTATCTCAATCGGTGATTGTAGACCATAAGCATATCCAACAATGTGGATAACCGGCATATGGCGACCTGAACTAAAGGGAATCTTTGTCTTAATTAAAATTTCCTTCGTTGTCGTACCAATCATACACCTGACAACATTATATGCAATATTTCCAGTTTGCCACAGCCCTGTTGCTCTCCCGTTGATAGCATCAATTGACTCACACAGATATTTCATCCCATCACCCCGTCACCGTCACCCGATACGCACCGGACGCTGGGGCCGTTGCAAAGAGCAGTGTAATCACATTGGCGCTGGTAATCTGCATATCGCACATCACCACGCTGTATGGCGTGGCGGCCTCCCGCACCGTTACCGTCACATCCTGGGTGCCCAGATTGTGGGTCACGGCAATACTGGTTGCACTGCCGTTGCCAATGGCTGTGGCATACTTTTTAGGCTTTGCATTCCACGCCGTCTTTTCGGCGTCCGTCGCAAAACGGTGGGAGGTGTCCTCGGTAATCATCG
>NZ_JAYFPU010000078.1:0-3856 GCF_034927525.1 Christensenella sp. | reverse complement strand
TGGGGTACGGGCTTTATTGCCACCAAGTATCTCCAGCAAAACGGTATGCCCTCCGCAATGCTCCTTATGTTTCGTATGCTTTTTGCCGCGCTCGCTATTTTGCTCGTCTCATTTAAAAAGATACGCTCTATGACAAAGCTTCAGCTTCGGCATGGCATCATTGCCGGACTTTTTATGGGCGCCGGCTTTTTGCTGCAAACCATAGGCATGCAGTATACGCTTGTATCCAACAACGCTTTTCTGACGACGCTGAATGTTATTTTCGTTCCATTCATCAGCTGGCTTTTGTTAAAGAAACGACCGCCACTCAAAACATTTATTTCTGTGGCGATCGGTTTTTTAGGGATTGCCATCCTGACGAAAGCGTTCGATGCGGAAATTGCCTTTAATCTTGGCGATATCCTTTCCTTGCTATGCTCCGTTTTATTTGCCTGCCAGATCGCCTATATCGGGTTTGCCGCCAAGGATTCGGAGGCTTCGTCATTTTCATTTGTACAAATCTCAGTTACTGGCGTGATGGCGCTTGTCTATTTCCTGTTGTTCGAGCAAGTATCAACGGGCAAGATCAGCCAGTTTGGCCTGTGTATATGGATCACTGTCTATCTCGGCGTCGCGTGCACCGCGATCCCCTACTGGCTGGAGTGTACGGCACAGCAGCACATCCCCGCTTCGCGCTCTGCGCTTATCTTATCACTGGAGGGCATGTTTGCCAGTATTTTCTCTGTGATATTAGGATACGAGACTTTAAGTTTATCGCTTGTCCTTGGCGGTGCGATCATTATGGCCTCTATCATCCTTCTAGAAATCAATTTTCGAAAAAAACGTTTGTTAGCTCAGTAGCTTTTCAGGGCATCTAATATCATTTGAAAAACATGCTGCGCGCTCATATGGCGGATGTGCTCCCTGTCGTCTACCCTGCCGCGCTGCAAATTCAATTTAATCACCTTGCTGACCTTTTCGCTGTCGATGGCAATGTACACCAGCCCGACCGGTTTTTCTTCGCTGCCGCCGCCAGGACCTGCGACCCCTGTCGTGGAAACGCCGATATCCGCACCGGATATCTGTCGTACTCCCTGTGCCATTTCTGCCGCCGTTTGCTTGGAGACCGCGCCGAATTCCATAAGCGTATCTCCTGACACGTGCAGGATGGACTGCTTGATTTCGTTGGAGTAGGAGCACACACCGCAGCCGAACACATCGCTTGCACCCGCAACCTGTGTGATGCGTTGGGAAATGAGCCCTCCGGTACAGCTTTCCGCTGTCGCAACGCTCAGATGTTTTTCCTTGAGCGCCTCTACGACTGCTGTCTGCAAATTCGCCACATCTATTCCATAAATAAACTGTCCCAATTTATCCTCGATTTGCGCAACCACCGGCGCGATCAACTTTTCACATTCCTCCGCCGTATCGCCTGCCGCTGTAACACGTAATGTGACCTCGCCTGTTTTTGCATATGGTGCAACTGTCGGGTTTGAGCTATTTTTCATCAAGTCATAAAGAATTTCTTCTACCTGCGATTCGCCCGTACCAAACAGACGCAGATTATGGGATACAAGCACCTTATCGGAAAAGCCCATCAAATATGGCACAACGCTTTCATCAAACATCGGCTTCATTTCCGAAGGCGGTCCGGGAAGCAAGATTGCCGTCTTTCCGTTCTCACTGAGCGCAAGCCCGGGAGCGGTTCCGTGCGCATTTGCAAAAATCGTCGCGCCGACAGGCATCATCGCCTGTTTTTTATTGTTTTGTGTCATGGGGCGGTCAATTTTTTTAAAAAACGCCTCAATACTTTCAAGCGACGCCTGATCCATCTGCATATCCTTATGAAAATATTCCGCTACCGTTTCCTTGGTTAGGTCGTCATATGTCGGCCCAAGCCCTCCGGTCATGATAACAATATCTGCCCGTGAAAACGCCAGATTCAGTCCTGTTTTCAGCCTGTCGTTATTGTCCCCCACTACACTTTGGTAATACACATCAATGCCGATATTGGCCAGCTCCTTTGCGATATACGCCGCATTGGTATTCACAATATCCCCGAGCAGCAGCTCTGTACCGACACATAAAATTTCTGCTTTCATTGTTTGACCATCCTTTTGTTGAAAATTTTATCCATAAATGATTTGACCGATCTTACGGTAAAAACCACTTTTATACAGCTTATATTTTTTGAGCAGACCCGCACGTTCACATTTTCCGCAATCGCCTAAGCTTGTAAACATCCTGATCAGCTCTTTTTGTTCTGCGTCCAACAAATCATCATATGTTTCCCCAAATGCCTGCGCCTGCTTGTAGGTATCGAGAATAGACTGATGGATATCGCCTGTATTCGACAGCTTTTGTTTAAAATAAGAAGCGCTTTTCACATCCTTAGCCCCTACCTCGTTTGCCATATGCTGGCGGTAATGGATGCGGTTGGGCGCGACGATAATATATCCAAAGGCCGCCGCAATCAGCCCGATCCACCAATCATGCATCAGGGCATCGCCGCTTGGACGGATCAGCTTTGCAAGCGCCCGGTTAAAAAGCATCGTACATCCTGTAATGTTGTTTTGCGGCAAAAGCTGATGCAGATACCGCCTCTGACGATCAAGCTTTTGCAGCGCAAAAAGCGATGGATGCAGTACCTGATCCTGATCATTTACCACCGTTAAATCGGAATGCACCAACAGCGGGACATTTCCCCATTCATTCTGCGCAGTCTGCAGGGTCTGCAACGTAAGATTCAACTTATCAGGAAGCCAGATGTCGTCCTGATCGCAGAACATGATATATTCTGCACTCGCATACTGCAGGAGGCGGAAAAAATTTTCCTTTGCGCTACCTGTCGGTTGCCCGTCCCTGATGATATGAAAGCGTTCCGGGTATGCAGCCTCATATTCTTCCAGTATTTGCATCGTTTGATCTGTAGAGCCGTCATCGCGCGCGGTCACGCGAAAGTCCTGACAATCTTGTAAAAAAAGCGATTTGATCTGCGCTCTCAGATATTTTTCACCGTTATACGTTGCGAGCAAGATATCTATCATGTCGTTTCCTTCCGTGGTTCATGATTTCTCCTTTAATTTAGCACGATTGTTCACAAAAAAAAAGAGCCGAAGCTCTTTTTTATTTTTTATGTGGATCAATAATTGTCTTCTTTCAGCTGAAAATATGCTTTCGGATGCTGGCAAACCGGACATTTTTCAGGAGCAGCTTTGGATTTTTGGATATGACCGCAGTTATAGCACTGCCAAAGCACTTCCGTATCACGTTCGAAAACGATGCCCTGCTCAATGTTTGCAGCAAGCTTTTTGTATCTTGCTTCGTGCTCGCTCTCTACCTTGCCGGCGCCACGGAACTCATGCGCAATCTCAGTAAAGCCTTCTTCTTCTGCGATCTTTGCGAATCCGGGATACATTTCCGTCGTCTCGTAATGCTCACCTGCGGCAGCATCTTTCAAATTTGTCATCGTGTCCGGAATCTTGTTGTCAGGATGGAGCCATTTGAACCAAAGCTTTGCGTGCTCTTTTTCGTTTGCCGACGTCTCCGCAAAAATATTGGAGATTTGTACATAGCCGTCCTTTTTTGCCTGGGACGAATAGTACAAATACTTCATGTGCGCCATGGATTCTCCCGCAAACGCATCCTGTAAACATTTCTCTGTCTTCGTGCCTTTTAAATCCTTCATACCATATACCTCCTTGAGATTTGAGCTTCATAATAACTTTTAATATTATAAACAAACAGCGGCAAAATAAACATATTTATACGTTGATCTCGCCCTGCATTTCCAGCCTTCCGTCAAACGCAGACAGCACCGGTTCTATTTCTGCCTGTATGAAATCATCGACCTGTTTGTCGGCCAAACCGATAAAGT
>NZ_JAYFPU010000339.1:0-2366 GCF_034927525.1 Christensenella sp. | reverse complement strand
AACCCCCAGGGCTGTTTTGAGTTTCTGAGTGCCTTGGGTATGCTCTGGCATACATTGGTAGATGAGCTCGAGTAAAATACAGCCTAAAAAATTGATGGCCAGCGTGGGCCAGGGCATCATTGGTTTCAGGAACAGGCCCAGAGCATACCGACTGGCAGCACCGGCAATTCCCATCAAAAAAATCCATAAAACTTGCAAAAAATTCGCCTCCCATTCTAAGACAATACAAAAAGGGCTGATGCTTCCACTTATGGTAGAAGCCATCAGCCCTTGGCGGTTTCGACAGATGTCGTGGGAGATCTTCATTCCCATTTAAAAGCCTAACAAATTTGAAAAAATCTGTCAAATTTTCTGGCGTTTTCATTAAGAAAAATGCCGTTAAATCCATTTCAATCGGAATTATAGGGTAAAAAGTAAAGACCGCCTTAATAAATGGAGCGATACAGTGTATAATAGGGACATCTGTAAAAGACATTTAAGAAGTACAGTAGAAACGAGGGTGGAGATGTCAAATATTTTTTTACAAGGACCCCATAACCGTTTTACCTGGGATAAGCTTGGGAATATCAAAGACGGACGAAAAAACCTGGGGGAATCCATGCCGGTTTTGGTCTATCGCCTGTTGGAATACAGTATGAATCATATCCTCACGGATAAGCTGGGGACAGAAGGGGCGGATGCTGTTTTTCGGGATGCGGGTCATTTGGCCGGCACAGAATTTGCAAAGAATATGCTACCCCTGGAGGCACCCCTTGGAACGTTTCTGGCAGAACTCCAGCGGATTCTCCAGGAGCTTAAAATCGGAATCCTTCGAATGGAAGAAATGGATGAAGAGAGCGGTATCTTCACCCTAACCGTTGCAGAGGATCTGGATTGCAGTGGCCTACCACCAACCGATGAAGTGGTTTGCAATTATGATAAAGGGTTTATCGCAGGCATTATGACGGTTTACACTGGAAAGACCTATAAAGTACAGGAAATTGACTGTTGGGCCAGCGGGGCCCGGGTATGCCGCTTCCAGGGGCGAGTAAAGGACAAGGGAATGGGATCGTAATGGCCAAACAGCCAGAAAAAGCATTATTTGAATATTTAAGGGATATCCTGTATCGGACGGATTATGCCTCTCTGGATATGGATGAGATACCAGAGCCCTTCAAACCTTTGGCCCAGGGACTTCATTGGCTCCACCAATGTGTGAAGGAACAAAAAGCCTTTGGAGAGAACCTGGCCCAGGGCGATTTGGATGCCACACCACCGGGAGTTGAAAACACCCTGGCTGCCCCACTTAAGGCGGTCCAAGGCAGTTTGAAGCATATTGCATGGCAGGCCAGACAGCTTCCCAAGGGCGATTATGGTCAGCATATCGATTATATGGGAGAGTTTGCTGAGATTTTAAACACCATGGTTGATCAGTTGGCCCGGCAGCACCAGGCTCTATTGGATGAAAAGCATCTGGTGGAAGAGCAAAACAAAATTTTGGGCCAATATTATAGTCTGTTTCTTTCCCTGACGGAGAGTACCGATGAAGCCATTATTGTGCTGGATGAGAAGACGGGAGAACCCCAGTACCTCAATCCAGCGGCCTTGGATTTTGAGGAACATTATGGGGATCGTCTGGATGTTATTCGATATCAATTGGGGCAGGTATCAGAAGAGAATTTAACCCAGGGTGAGCCCTGGATTTTAGAAATAGAGGAGGATGCTCAGAAGTCAGCCCTCTATTTGCGCGTTGTTTCCCACCGTTTAGGTTGGAACGGCCGGGATACCATCGTCCATGTTATTCGGGATAAGACCGATGAGCGGCAAAAGGAAGCTGTTTTGAGCGATATGGTTTATCGCGATGCATTGACCGGTTTGTACAACCGTCGTTATGGGATGGAAAAGGTGGAGGAATGGATTGCCGAAGGCTATCATTTTACCATTTCCTTTATTGACATTGACGATTTAAAAACCTGTAATGATGCCTTTGGACATGATAAAGGGGATGACTATATCCGTCTTGTTGCAACGACTTTAAAAGAATGTCGCGATAATGACGTGATTTGCCGAATGGGTGGGAATGAATTCCTTTTATTAACCATGGGGGGACAACAAGCGCAAATTGATGGATGGCTTGAAAAACAGCGGCAATGGATATTATCCCAACAGATGACAGGAGTCCGGGGGGTTCGCCCTTGCTTTAGCTATGGGACCAGTGTGGTCAGCCCGGGATGGAGCCAGGATGCTGATTATTATTTGGGGAAAGCCGATCACCGGATGTACGAGTATAAACGGGTGAATAAAATCCGATAGCTTATCTTGATAATTATAACCCACAAGGCTATAATGATTAAATATGCTATAAATAAGGATGGTGTCATATGGAA
>NZ_JAYFPU010000297.1:0-2727 GCF_034927525.1 Christensenella sp. | reverse complement strand
ACGGAAATTTCCGTGTAGTCTGTCTTAATACGCATATCTGAATTATC
Organism: Christensenella sp.; assembly: GCF_034927525.1. Lineage (NCBI taxonomy): Bacteria > Bacillati > Bacillota > Clostridia > Christensenellales > Christensenellaceae > Christensenella > Christensenella sp. The sequence continues at coordinate 2,680 of NZ_JAYFPU010000297.1, read as the reverse complement.
GAAAATCAGGCATACCTCGCAATAGTTCTTTTTACTGCGGCTTTGCGTTCCGTTAAAAATAACGTCCTGCATGCTTGAACCACGCAGGTTCTTGGAGCTCTGCTCCCCCAAAACCCAACGCAAAGCATCGGCAATATTACTTTTGCCGCTGCCGTTTGGACCAACTACGCCTGTGATCCCTTTATTGATAATGATGTCCTTTTTATTGCAAAAGGATTTGAACCCGTTTACTTCGATTCTTTTTAAGAACACTCTTCCGGCTCACTTTCATCCAAAATTCTCACCATGGTATATACTTTAGCAAATTTCTTCTTAAAATAAGGATTCAGCAGCTTTAGCACAAAGAACCCCGCCGCTGCGAACAAAAGCCCCAGTATCGCCGCCAGCGCGTCTTTCACAGGAAAAACGTCCTGCGGGATCACATATCCAAGCCATACGCCCACAAACAGCATGACCAATGGGAAAATATACGCGATCGCTGACGACATCAGGGCGTTCTTCGTCGTAAACTGTACCTCTACCCTGTCATCCATATGCGCGTGCAGCGTATTTTCCACCGTTACCGTGATATCGCTTTGTCCTGCGATCATGCCGCAAGCACCGCATTTGGAGCACGCCGAAGTGCGATTAAACTTAAGATAAACCGTATCGCCGTCGATTCTCGTTACAAGGCCCGCTTCCTTCATTTCTCCACTCCCGCGCACGCGCGCACGACCACGCCCGCCATCAAAAGCCCGCATACGGACGGCACGAACGATATACTCGCCGGTACGCGTTTACCATCCTCTTCTGCCGCCGATTTTAGCGGCGGTTCATCAGAGCATACGACCGTGAGGCTGTCGATCCCGCAGCTTCTCAGCTGTTTACGCAAGATTTTCGCGATCGGGTCACATGTCGTCTTGTAAAGGTCTGTCACACAAAACCGTTCCGGGTACAGCTTGTTGCCTGCCCCCATAGAAGAAACGATATCGATGCCTCTGCTCTTACATTCGCAGATGAGCCGTACTTTAGAGGGTAGGCTGTCGATCGCGTCTACAACATAATCGATATGCTGCCCGCCGAATATCCCGTCAGAACTATCCACATCATAAAACACTTCATGCGTCACTACGCTTGCCTGCGGATTGATGTCCAGTATCCGCTCACGCATCACTTGTGTTTTATATTGCCGAATTGTCGAACTGAGCGCGACAAGCTGACGGTTGCAGTTAGATGGCTTTACAACGTCATTATCCACCAGAATCAGCGTGCCGATGCCTGCACGCGCGATCGCTTCTGCCGCAAACGAACCAACGCCGCCTACGCCGAAAACAGCTACCGTACAGTCCTTCAGCTTGTCCGTCGCCTGCGTCCCGAGCAGCGCGACCGTCCTTGAATCGTCCATCTTAGTCTTCTTCTACACGAATATGCAATTCACGCAGCTGTTTTTTGTCCACCGTATCCGGCGCTTTGGACATCAGATCCGACGCATTTTGCACCTTGGGGAATGCGATCACGTCGCGGATAGAATCTACACCCGCCATCAGCATTGCAAGGCGGTCAAGGCCGTAAGCAAGGCCGCCATGCGGAGGCGTACCATATTTAAGCGCTTCTAACAGGAAGCCAAAACGACTCCACGCTTCTTCATTAGAGAAACCAAGCGCTTCAAACATCTTTTCCTGCAACTCGGTGCTATGGATCCTGATGCTGCCACCGCCGACCTCGTTGCCGTTCAGCACGATATCATATGCCTTTGCACGGGCGTTTGACGGGTCGGAGGTGACCTTATCCACATCCTCGTCCATCGGCGAGGTAAACGGATGGTGCTTCGCCACATAACGTTTTTCTTCCTCGCTGTATTCAAACAACGGGAACTCCGTTACCCACAAAAGATCCCATGTATTCGGCTTGATCAATTCGAGCTTTTCCGCCAGCTTCAAGCGCAGCGCGCCCAGCGAATCATATACCACAGAATTCTTATCGCCCACAAAGAACAGGATGTCGCCCACTTGTCCATCCAGTTGCTGCATGATCGCGTCGATCTCTCCCTGTGTCATAAACTTGGTGATCGGCGAATTGAGTCCGTCCTCGCGGATAGATATCCACGCCATGCCCTTTGCTCCATAGATTTTCACAAAATCGACCAGCGCATCGATCTCGCGGCGGGCAAGTATGTTCGCACAGCCCTTTGCGTTGATCGCGCGCACACTGCCGCCGTTTTTCACGACGGAACTGAACACCTTAAAGTCGCTGCCTGCAACGATATCACTTACATTTTTCAATTCAAGCCCGAAACGCGTATCCGGCTTATCGCTGCCAAAGCGATCCATCGCCTCCTGATACGTCAGGCGCTTTAACGGAAGCTCGATATCGATATCCATTACTTCCTTAAACACCTGCTGCATAAGCCCTTCATGCATCCCCATAACGTCGTCCGCTTCCACAAACGACATCTCCGTATCGATCTGCGTAAACTCCGGCTGACGGTCCGCACGCAAATCCTCGTCCCTGAAACACTTTGTGATCTGGAAATACCGGTCATAACCGGAAATCATCAATATCTGTTTAAAAAGCTGGGGAGACTGCGGCAGCGCATAAAAACTGCCCGCATGGATACGCGACGGAACAAGATAGTCGCGCGCGCCCTCCGGTGTGCTCTTTTGCAGCATAGTCGTCTCGATATCCAAAAATCCGTTGTCCG
>NZ_JAYFPU010000023.1:0-3537 GCF_034927525.1 Christensenella sp. | reverse complement strand
ATATGCTGTACCGCCTTTACCTCCGTCATAGTAACATATCATTTTACTGCTTTGCTCCACCATGTATCGGTTTCTCTGGTTATAACAGCCTGGGCAATAATATGTATTCAGCATTAACGCTTCATCACACTTTTGCAATATGTCATAATACATGTCCCTATTTGTTTCATCCCATTTTTTTGCCTGTTCTTCAAATGGTATCACAGCAATCAATCTAATTTCTTTTGGATCGTTTGGTTTGATAACCTTTTTTCGTTTCAGTACAGTATCTGCACACAATAAATCAAATCCATAACAGGCTCCGAAGTAGAAAGTGTTTACACCATCTGCGATTGCCTCGTCGATTTCTTCCCACAGTCTTTCTTTAAGTTTTTCCAGCTGCTTCTTGCTTTGCGGGAGCTTTTCACTCCGATGACCGCTAAAGCATATAGTGTTTTCTTTTTTCTGCATAGTTTTATTCCTCCTTTTTATACTATATACATAGTATCTATTTATATGTATATAGTCAATACGTAATGTTGCATATAGAATAGTTATAGAGAGGTGGTTAATATGAACAACAGCAACTCGATTTTTGAAATTAAGGATTACGGAAAAATCAGCTTTCATGTAAAAGAAATCATGGATAGCAAAGATATGACCAGAAGCAAGCTTGCTAAACTTGCCAACATTCGTTTTGAAGTAGCCGATAAATGGTACAACGGAAATATTGAGCGTATGGATATTGATGTCCTCACTCGTATCTGCTTTGTTTTGGATTGCGCGATTTCCGAATTGATGACCTATGAAAAGTAAATCTCGCTGATACAGAGTCTGTTTTTTACAGGCTCTTTTTATTTGCAATACTTAATACCTCTTGCCCATACTTGGCAAGGAGTATGGCATGAACGATAGCTTGAAAGGTTTTCTCATCAATAAGACTTTCATCGGCAATTTCATTCAACTTAATATATTCTTTTCCTGTAGATATTGTCTTTGCTGTTTGATAGACAGCATATCTGTTGGTATCAATCCCTTTTAGATGGATTGATTTAAAATCAACCTTTGTTAAATAAATATGTGGGTTAGACCATTCCCAAAGTTCATGATCTGCTGTAAGCAAAAACAGAGTGGCAAGAAATTGATAATCAATCTTCTTTACCACTCTGTTTTTAATGTTAATAATATTTTCAAATCGCTGTCGGTGACAGCTGTCACAAAAGAAATCACCGTTAAACTCTAAAATCAATTTACTCAATCTTTTTTTTAAATTATATTCTCTGAAATCTTTAAAAGTATTTTTAACTATGCTTTCATAGCATACTGAGTTAGCTTTCAATCTTTCAGATATGACTAAGCACTTACTTTCATCATTCTTGCATTTTGGATATTCAGTGCAAAACCGACAGGTGGTTTCTTCTTTATTGAATGGAAATCCTTTTAATATAATCAATCCTTTCCCTCGCTTAGTAAAATTTGGCACAAGCATCATCATTTGCTCAAATTCCTGTAACCTTGTGCCATACATAAATAATTTTGACATTGTAATCTTTCCTCTCTTTCTGATTTTGGGTATAAAAAAAGAGGCAGAGTCTATAGGTCATTTAAGTTGGCCTAAAAACTCTGCCTCATAATTTTTCATTTATTTGATTCGATTAACCGCAATGTCTGTTACGGCAACATTATTCCTTTTGATGCTAAATACATCTTTATCGAAGCATATATAACGGGTGCCCCAGTGGTAACTCCAGCTACTGCAATATCTCCGCCTTTATCTTTAACATAATCCCAAAGTGGGTGGCTTGTATCTATTTGATCCTGAATAAGTTTCATGATTTCCTTTTCAACAATAACTCCATCTTCTCCTGATGCAAAGATATTATAAAGAATTCCCAATTGCTCTTCATTCAGTTCCATTTGCTTCTTCTGCGTAGCCAACTGCTCTTTCAATATATCAATATATGCATTTTGATTATCCACTACTTTCTGTAATTGAACATTTGTTTCTGCTGTATTCATTGCGGTTTGCTCAATGGCTTTTAACTCTCTTTGACGATTATTATATGCTTCCTCGGCAAGTTGCATGGTTAGTCTATTACTTTCATCAATTTGAGCCTGTACACCTGAAGCCAAATTAACAGTTTTAGTTAAATCAAGATTAAAATTACCAGGGAATTCTATACCACCAAATTTATCATTCACCATTATTTCACCCTTTCCTACTTTAACTTTCACAAATTGCTTTTTCAACTATTGAAGTCTCTGAATCACTCATTTTCCTATGAATTTAAAATGTCATCTATATTTTTACCATTTTTTAAGGCTCAAAAACAGCACTTTTTTGCCCATTTTTAAGCCTCAAAATCAGTCCAAAACCACAACATATTGTGTTTGAACGCTACTTTTCTCCATCCGAACCACATTTCGTCATCAGTATTAGCGCGTCAACGTGGCTCGAGAGGACAGTATTGATGTCTTTCGAGCCGTCCGTTCTCGGAAACAAATCCACGGCATTTTTTCATTCGAGGTATTGGGGAACATATCGACTTGAATCATTTTACTTTAAGCCTTTATCGATAGCTTCCTGAATAATCTTATGACAACAAACCCCCAACGGATTGTTTTCTTTACAATTAGGATTTTTCATTGCTCCTGTTATGGCATTTATTTCTTTTACGGTTTTCGCACCATGCTTTACAACTGCTTCAATTACCTGACCTTCTGTGACTTCGCTACAATAACAAGCATACTTAGGATCTGCATCTTTCTTAAACCAGACAGGAACTTTAACTTGTTCTTTTAAGAATCTTACCCCATTATCAACGTTATAGTAGACAACACTACAATCTCCATTCATGCAAATCTTATATTGCTCCCCATCTACTAACTTGAGATAATCGTCTGTTACTAAGTGCTCAACGGTCACTTTACTAACAGAAATTCCTCCTTTATTGCATACCGGGCAATTATCCTTAGTTTGATCTATTTTCTGTGTATTGCACTCATGGCAACATTCATTAACATTGTTCATTATATATCCTCCTCGTCTTTGCTTCGCATTAAAAGAAGATGCACACTGCCTGCTATCAAAATTCGCCGATTAAGATGAATTCTACTCCCAATCGGCGATAAAAAAACTATATTTTCGTAATACTACAGATTTTTAACATTCAAGGCTCTAAAAGCATTTAATACTGCAATGATAGTTACACCTACATCTGCAAATATAGCTGCCCACATAGTAGTTATTCCAAAAGCACTCAAAATAAGAACAATTATTTTTATTCCAATTGCAAATACTATGTTTTGATGTGCAATTTTTAGTGTCTTTTTAGAAATCTTCATTGCAGTAGCAATTTTCGATGGCTCATCAGTCATAATTACAATATCAGCAGCTTCAATGGCCGCATCAGAACCTAAACCACCCATTGCTATTCCAATGTCTGCACGAGCTAATACAGGTGCATCATTGATTCCGTCACCAACAAAAGCAAGTTTACCTTTTTTAGATTTTTGCGAAAATAATTCTTCTAGTTTTTCAACTTTGTCTGCTGGCAA
>NZ_JAYFPU010000310.1:0-2894 GCF_034927525.1 Christensenella sp. | reverse complement strand
ATGACCTCATCCAAATCTTTTCCCTCAAGGACCTGTTTTTTTCAGAAAAAGCTGTTATAATGAAACTATATTATACGGCAAACCCATTATAAAGGAGGTTTTTATGAAAGTTATCTATCTGCATCACAGCGGCTTCATTGTCGAGCTGGAAAAGGTCACCCTGATCTTTGATGCCATTACCAATATCCAACCCCATTTTTTACGGAAGGGTCGGAAAAACATCTTCTTTGCCACCCACAGTCACAAGGATCATTTTGCCCAGCGCATTTTCTCCTACGGGACAGATTATAATTCCACTTATATTTTGAGTGATGATATCAGCAAACGTGGAGGGAGCAACATCACCTATGTCCATCCTTACGAAACCTTGGAATTAGACGGGGTAACCATTAAGACCTACGGCTCCACCGACCTGGGGGTTTCCTTCCTGGTGCAAACTGAGGGAAGGACGATCTTCCACGCCGGCGATTTAAACTGGTGGGATTGGGATACTGAGGAACGCCCACACATCGACCCGGTGGCCGAGGAGGCGGATTATAAGGCAGAAATTGCCAAATTGAAGACAGATCTGCAAAACACCATCATCGATGTGGCCTTTGTCCCCGTGGATGGACGTCTGGGGAGCTCTGCCACCAAGGCTGCCGTCTATTTCATCGATGAACTCCACCCCAAGGTCCTGGCTCCCATGCATTTCTGGGATGACTACAGCCTGGTGGATACCCTGGCCAGTAAAGTTTACGGCTCTGGCACGGAAATCCTCCCCATTGAAAAACGAAATGCGATTATTTTCGAGGATTAAACCCACCAAATTTATTTGCCACGAAAAAGGCCCGCCGCCACATCCCTCAGGATGTGGCGGCGGGCCTTTTTCCGTTTTATTTGAATATGAATCCGTCTGCCACTTCTAACTACAGTTCCGCAGCGATCTTTGCCAGCTTGGAGAGGCGGTGGTAGACCCCGGATTTCCCCACTGGGGGGGTCATCATCTCCCCAAGCTCCTTCAGGCTTGCATCGGGATTTTCTTCCCGCAGTTCAGCCAAATGGCGCAGGCTGGGGGGAAGGCTTGAAAGCCCTGGGCCACGGGCAATGGCCTGGATATCCGCCAGCTGCTTTTCTGCCGCAGCGGATACCTTGTTGAGATTGGCCACATCGCAGTTGACCTTCCGGTTGACATCGCTGCGCACTTCCTTCATTACCCGGATACTCTCCACATCCAACAACGCCTTATGGGCCCCGATTAGGCCGAGAAAGCTAGAGACACTTTCGGCTTCCTTGGCGTAGAGCACCTCCGATGCCTTTCTTGTGATGAGATTGGTCTTAATCTCATAGTGGCTTAATACCTGGGCCAGGCTTTTGAGATAATCCTTCTGCTTTCCTGCCAGTTCCAGGCGATAGCCCTTCTCCGGGTCCGATACCGATCCACAGCATAAAAACACCCCCCGGATATAGCTTTTGATAAACCGTTGCTTGGAGCTGAAAAAAGGGGGAATCTCGTTGACATAAAAATTTTGATGCTTTGCATTATGGCGCAATATTCGCAGGTCCTTTAGGACTCGCACGACATCCCCCATGATGGTGACTTCGTACAGCCGATGGTTTTTAAACTGCTTGCGCTTAAGGATCTTCACACTGGGGATGATGCCATAAAGCAATTTGACCATGCGGAAGATGCGCCCTGCCACCGCGGGGTTTTCAGTTTGAACGCTGATAACCTGGGGAACCAGTGCTGCATCCACCGCCACCACGGCCACCGGTGCCAATAGGCCCGATAGCTCTGCCCGAACACAGCCATCGGCTTCAAAGGGCTGGGCACACAGGTCCTTCTTTACCTGCTGGGAAAAACTCATTTGATACCACCGTCAAGGTACACCTGAAAGACCTGTCTGGCCAGCTCGTCGGCGTCGTGGCGGACCCGCCCCATATCCTGGATGGCATAATCCCCCAGAAGATAATCATACTCCGGAAGGATCTTCCCTATTTTTACCGGGGCCGCCCCGGATTTATGGTACCGCGTAATGGCCTGGGTTCCCAGATCGCCGTCGTTGGCCACGATGTACTGAAAGAGCGGACGCTCCTTAAAAAAACAATGGGCTTCAATAGCTTCAATATGGTCAGCCTGGCTGTAGCCCGTGGTTTCCCCGGGTTGGGTCATCAAATTGGCAATGTAAAACTTCTTAGCCCGGCTTTCAGTAATGGCCTCTTCAACCCCCTCCACCAGGAGATGGGGAATGACGCTGGTGTATAAGCTTCCTGGTCCAATGATGATGATATCTGCTGCCTTGATGGCATCCAGGGTTTCTGGCAATGCCCTGGCGACAGACTTTAAGGCCACATAATCCACTGCGGTGCCGGCTTCCTTGACCACCTGGGGAATGCGGGATTCACCCTCTACGATCTGTCCATCCTTTAAGGTCCCCAGGAGGACCATCTCATCCAGGGTTACCGGGAGAACCCGGCCAGTAATCTGCAGGACATCCGAGGTGCGGCGCACCGCATCGTAAAAGTCACTGCTGATACCTGCCATGGCTGCCAGGAAGAGGTTCCCAAAGCTATGGCCATCCAGGCCGCCGCCCCCAAATCGATAGTTAAACAGGGACTGCATGACGTTCTCATCATCGGCCAATGCTAAAATACAATTGCGAATATCCCCAGGGGGAAGAATCCCTAAATCCTCCCGGAGCATACCAGAGCTTCCTCCGTCGTCGGCCATGGTAACCACCGCCGTCAGACGGTTGGTATATTTTTTAAGGCCCCGGAGAATAACCGATAATCCCGTTCCCCCACCAAAGGCCACAACCCGGGGATTTCGGACCCGGACCACATCCTTTAAGGTGAACTCACGAATATACTCTTTAATTTCCATCTTCAGCCTCCTAAAGTTCTCGGTTTTTTTC
>NZ_JAYFPU010000256.1:0-2941 GCF_034927525.1 Christensenella sp. | reverse complement strand
GGCACGGACAATGGAAGGCGCAAAGCCCGTTAAAAGTGCGTAGAACAGCAGCACGGCAATGTTCACGCTAAACCGTATGTTGCGGCGTATGTGCAGCTTTTTTAAAAGCCAGTTAAACGCAAAGGACACGATTGCGACGTGCAGGCCGGAAACAGCAAGAATGTGCGCAATCCCGGTTTTAGAAAAAGCATCCCGTGTTTCCTCTGTGATATCGCTTTTTACGCCTAAGAACATTGCTTTTGCGACAGGCGCCATCTCTGCGGAAAATATCTGGTCGATCTTTTCGGCAAGCGTTTCACGCAGCAATAACGGATAATAGTACCAGCCGGGCGAATAGGATATACTGCGTATTTCTTCTGAAAAGCAACTTGCTCCCGCACCTTTGCCCGCAAGATACATTTGCTCGTCCATACCGCCGGGGTTTCTTGTGGATGCAGGAGGTCTTATCCGGCTTTCAAAAGTCACGGTATCACCGTAATGCAGGACTTCGCGTGAATATAAAAGTATCTTCTTACTAAAATCCAACGTAGTACTGCCATCATTACTGGTCAATAAAACATTGTCAAGCGTATAGGTATGATAATTAGAAGACATACCTGAGCGGTCGGCAACATACCCTTGTACAGAATATTCCTCCCCTTCGCTGATCTGGGAAAAATCTGTTGTGAACTGGATTTGGAAAACGATGCCGCCTATGGCGAACATCACCAGATATAGGGAAACGAGCATATGGCGGTGTTTTTTGAAAAGCAACCATGCAAAAAGCGCAGCACCGCTGCCTAAAACGATTCCCAAAATGGGTATAGGTACTTTCAGGTAATAGGAAAGCGATATCCCCAACACCATAAAAAAGGCCAAAAAAACAACGGGTCTTTGGTTCAGTATTCGCTGCATAAAAAACTCCGTCAGATCGTGTATTGTCTCTTTTCTTGAACGATAGTGGTGTTTTGAAAAACTTCGCAGGCCTCACAAAGCAGCTCCGCTTCATCATACGCCGGATTGATATGTGTCAGCAGGAGCTTCCCTGCTCCGGCCGTTTTTGCTGTTTGGGCGGCTTCTATAACTGTCATGTGCGGCAATATTTTTTTGGGCTTGTCATCCTTTAAAAAACCGCTGTCAAGCATCACAACATCTGCGTTGCGGCAAAAATCGGTCAAATGTTCACTATAGCGTGAATCCCCGGAAAAAACAAAAGTTTTCCCCTCAGAACAAAATTTAACTGCATAACACTCCACGGGATGCAGTGTTTTACAGAAAGAAATTTGTAAATCTGTATCTGGAAATTCCAGCGTGAGCGCTTCCGTTATATCGGCAGGTTCAAATTTTTCGCAGGCAGCAAGCGTGTCGTGCTCGTGCGCCGGTGTCGCCGGAAGATATATGGGAAGCGTATTTTTAAGCGGAGCATAACGCAGTACAAACATATCTGCACAATGGTCGGAATGCAGATGAGTAAGGAGTACCATATCAAGATCGTCAAGGGAGCAGTATTCCTGCACACGGGACAAGCTTCCGCTTCCCGCATCCAGCAGTATCTTTTTACCGCAGCATTCCACCAGACAAGAGGTCGTCGCTCCTCCCGCCTTTGGATAGGGCCCATATTTACCCAATATCGTCAATTGCATCTCATCTGCCTCCTTTGCCTCCTTTTGTATCGTTAGGTCAAACGGATAATACCGGGGTTTTTGACCAGCGGATCAATCACGCATAACTGGTTGCCATCTCCAAGGTATTCAACACGCTCGCCGTCCACCAGGAACTGAACAAGCCTGACATTGCTGATATTTGTCAGCGTGTTGACGATCGAATAGATCATAATGAACTCATTCTTTTCGGAAAGTCCGGCGGCCTTTTCACGAATACTGCCCTTGAAATCAACAACGGCAATATTTCCGGCAAGATAGACACTGTTTACGTCGTCCATAGAGATACCGGAGATAAAAGCGGGCTGTATTTCGCTGCTGTCTTGTGCGGAAGGCCCTTTCATAAGCTCGCGCAGTAATTCCTCCGGATATCCGGCGTTTTTTTGCTCTACCATGCGGGTCACGCTGCTGAGCAGCGTATAGGTATTGTTGGGCAGGTAAAGCACGATGCTGTTGCCGAGAAGAGACGAAAAGTCATTTGCTGTGTACACCGTTACGCCAGCCTGGAGCCCCTCCTCTGTCGAATTTACGGTGATCTGCACACCGTCGATATCCGGTATGAAGCCCGTGATCGCTGTCGTAAGGGCGGCGGCCGTGATCTGTTCCCCGTCCTGATAGGCTTTTGTTTGTGCAAAGGGCATTTTGTTGAAATCAAGCTTTGCCACGTTTCGTCCGCGTTCATCCTGTAAAATAGTCACAGAATTGAGCTGCGCATCCTTGACCAGCTTATCGACCACCGGCGCATGGTTATAAGTATCTTCCGGCCCTGCCAGCACTTCTTGCACGACAGAAGCGATCATACTCTCTTTTTGTGTGCTTTCGAAATTGATACTTCGTACCTCAGGCAACAAAAATTGCTCTGAAATATCGAGAAAATACAGCGTAGCATTTATAACTGCTGTCTGTGCGCTTGCGTCGCGTTTATACTTTTCAAGGTCTTCGCTCAACGTGCTCTTGGATTTCTGCAGCGTTCCTGACGGCAAGTTTTGATAGGCTGTCTGGCTGCCATTTACAAATATATTGACATACGCAACGCCTGAAAAGTCAAACAAGGTAGAGGCGATCGCCAGCTTGGCGGTAATGATCTGTTCTTCCGATTTATAGATACCTTCTTCTAAGTTCAAAAACACATTGATCACATCTGGAAGCAATTCTACTTTTTCCAGCGAAAAGTTTTCTGCCACCGGCTGCAACGTCTCGGACGACGGGCCGCTTAGCAAGGCTTCGATGATCTGGGTCTCTGCACGCTCGTTTTGCGGTACGCTCAAGGTGCGTGTTTCTGCCGAGAACTTTTTCCCTGT
>NZ_JAYFPU010000149.1:0-2799 GCF_034927525.1 Christensenella sp. | reverse complement strand
AGAGGCTCCGGAGGGCTCGTCCGGCGTAACTGTTTCTGCACCGGCATCAGCGTCCACGGTCTGCGATACGGCGGGCGGGTCCCCGCTGGGGATAAACTGAGAGAGATAGCCGGTGATGTTGTTCATCCAGCCGGTGAAGGTCATCACGCCGATGAGTATCATCAGTACGCCGCCGATTTTCGCTGTGTATTTCACCGCGCTTTGATGCTTCTTGAAAAAGTCCAGCAGTGATCCGGTGAACAAACCCACCGCCATAAAGGGCAAAACAAATCCCAATGTATAGAGCGCAATCAACAGAAAGCCCAGCCCTGCGGTTTTGGCGGAGGATGCCATCAGCAGGGCGCTGGTCAGCATTGGGCCGACACACGGCGTCCAGGCAAAGCTGAAGGTGAAACCCAGCACCAGCGCGATCAGGGGATTCATGGCCAGTTTGTCCAACCTAAAGGGCAGACGTACCGTCCGCCCGGTCCATTTAAACTCAAAGAAGCCCAGCTGCAACAGGCCAAACAGGATAATCAAAATGCCGGACACACGGGCGAACAGTACCTGATTGCCCGAAAAGAAGCGGCCGAGTGTAGTGAATCCAAGCCCCAGCAGAAAAAAGGCAAAGCTGATCCCTATCACGAAAAACAAAGTGTTTATCATTACTCGGCTTCGCTTGTAGCGTACTACCCCCTGCTCGTCAACGCTCTTGGCTCCACCTGCCAGATAACTCAAGTACAGCGGAACCAACGGCAGCACACAGGGTGAAAAGAAACTAAATAATCCCTGAAGTAAAACAGCGAGAGCCGGAACTCCAGCCTGTACATTCAAATCCATACACTCTACCTTTCGTGTTAGGCGGTAAGCAGCCACCATAAATTAGACTTATCATAGCACGCATGCACGAAAAAGATTGTGACCAGATCACAGTGCATATTGTTTACTCCGGCTGCGTGATATATGTCACCGAATGCATGCAACTGCAGTGCTATACTTGCAATTAACAAGGCAGATTCGATCTCATTGCACTGTGAGAAACACAATTGATGGAAAGGAAGATAAGTATGGAAAAGGTGTATCATTTTAATCAGTCCGCAGAAAAACTTATTGAGAAGATTTTGGATGATGATGTGGCGATGATCAACCACATGATTTTGAATCAGGGGGAGGCGCTTCCGCAGCATGATTCCAACTCGAATGTCTATATGATCATCGTGCGCGGCGCAGTCACTGCACAATTGGGAGAGAATCCCGCGAAACGCTATGAACACGGAAACATTTTGAACATTCCTGGCAAGATAAAGATGAATATCTCCAATGCGGATGCAGAGCAAGCGGAGTTCTTTGTCATAAAGGCCCCCAGCCCGAGACTGTATCAGTCATCACATGATTGAAAGGAGTGCGCCATGAAAGTAACGGTAGATCGGGATGCTTGCATCGGGTGCGGATTATGCGCCGGCATTTGCCCCGAGGTGTTTGAAATGGACAAAGAAAACATTGCCAAGGTGATTGCTCAGCCGGACGCAAGTACAGAAGCCAGCGCGAAAGAGGCGGCAGATAGCTGCCCGGTCAGCGCAATTTCGGTAGAGTGATTTAGATACGAAAAAACAGCTTGCGACTTATCGCAGGCTGCTTTTTCATATGTCCCTCTGTGACAAGGTTACTGTGTGTTATCACGCATTTTGGTTATGATGGCGTCATTGATACAAGGCGAGGGAAAGGAGCTTTACATGGCAGATGTCATTATGATCGGCAGCGGGCCGGCGGGCATATCCGCTGCGCTATATGCCGCGAGGGCGGGGCTTGAGACGATAGTGATTGGGCGCGACAACGGCGCTCTTGACAAGGCCGACAAGATCGAAAACTATTATGGCTTCGCAGAGCCCGTAAACGGCAAACAACTCGTGGCCCAGGGCATCGAGCAGGCAAAGCGGCTCGGTGTCCAGATGATAACAAGAGAGGTCACCGGAATGAGCTACGACGGGGAATACCTTGTAAAAACTAAAGCGGGTGAGTTCCGGGCAAAAGCAGTGATCATGGCCACCGGCTCACCGCGCAAAAAGCCTGCAATCAACGGGCTGGACGATTACGAGGGTAAGGGTGTAAGCTATTGCGCCACCTGCGATGCCTTTTTCTACCGCGGAAAGGATGTAGCTGTGCTGGGCTGCTGCGATTACGCGCTGAGTGAAGCGCTTGAATTAGCTCCCATTGCAAACAGCGTCACCATCGTCACGAACGGAGAGCATCCCATTTCCAGCATTCCGAGCCATATCAAGGTAGTACAGACCAAAATTGTCGAGCTCAGTGGTGCAGGGAGCCTCGACGGCGTCGTGTTTGAGGATGGAACCCGGCTGGATGTCAGCGGCCTGTTTGTCGCTGTCGGTGTGGCGGGGAGCAGCGATCTTGCGAGGAAACTGGGGGCGCAGACCGAAGGCAGCAAAATTGTGGTCGATGAGAATATGTCCACCAACATTCCCGGTCTTTACGCCGCAGGCGACTGCACCGGTGGCTTGCTCCAAATTGCAAAGGCCGTTTATGAAGGGGCAAAGGCAGGGATTGAGGCTGTAAAGTACGTTCGTAGTGTGACCAGCTCACAGAAGTAGTTGTCCACTTTTCTATATGATAAAGTCATCAAAAACTAAGGAGATGGATATTGTGTCAGTAATGAAAATAACCAGAGAGAACTTTGAAAAAGAGGTCATGCAATCGGACAAGCCGGTTCTGCTGGATTTCTGGGCGCCGTGGTGTGGACCATGTCGGATGGTAGGCCCTGTGATTGATACCATCGCCGAGGAAGTCACCCACGCCAAGGTTGGC
>NZ_JAYFPU010000294.1:0-3714 GCF_034927525.1 Christensenella sp. | reverse complement strand
AGTGCTAAAAAAACAGCATTGCTGTTTTTTTATACAAGGTATCTCCACAAGCCCATCAAAAAGCCGCCGCATCCTTCACAGGGATGCAGCGGCTCCACAATTCCAAAATCACTGAATTTTATACTGTCGCTTAATTTCTAAAATACGCTCGGTGGGCAGGTGGGTGATGTCTTCAATCAAGGGGATATCCAGCTTCTTTTTGAGCATTTCCAGAATGATCGATTCTTCAGCCTCCAGCTTACCTTCGCGTCGACCTTCCGTGCGACCTTCCATGCGACCTTCCATGCGACCTTCTTGCCTTAACTGCTGTAATGCATCACACATATTAATCACCTCCTGTTCTTCAATATTGGGAATATACTCTTCCAGCTCTTTAATCTCCGCAACGGCCTCGATGGTCCGTAGGGTTTCTCGGGGAAGCTTTTTGCAGATTTCTTCATTCTCACCCACAAAGGTTAAAAGTGCCTCTAAATTCTTTTGATATTTTACAAAGCCCAGAAGGACTTTTAGCTCGCCCTCGTATTCTTCCATGTTTTCAATACACTGGACTTCCAGCAGGTGCATGGGGTAGTCTGGAACCAGTGAAGCCAGTATTGGGTTTCCCCCTGGCATGGCAATCATTTCCCTTAAACTTCTGGGGGCATCCCAGGGTGTGGTGCCATAATAAACGACCAGGGTTATTACGGGGATGAGTTTATCCCCTCGTGCAAAGCGGCTTAATCGCTCCGCTCCCTTTAAATCCCTGTTCTTTCGATGGGTATCTCCAATTTCACGATATTGCCTGTCATAGGAGTGAGCATCCTAGACTAGGCAGCGCAGCGGCATGGCATAATGTATATCGTTTTGGGATTCCAGTCCGAGAACGATAAATGCCATTTCATCGTTATAAAGCTTTACCACGTCCCGGTTTTTCTGGATAAAATCAGCGGCTTTCTCGCCCAGGGGGATAAGCTCACTTTGGGCACTGTCTAAGGGTTTAAGACGATCGGCCTGTATAACGGATTTACCATTAAAAAGAGCATTGTTGCATAATTGTGCAAAACGGTTGTTATTTGAAAAAAATTCTTTGAGTGCGATATCTTTTTTCCCATTTTCTTCCCCTTAAGCCCATTGTGTCTTATGGTCTTATTATACAAGCACTCCCTTAATATTGCAACGACAAAAAAGCCGCCGCATCTGGAAAGAATGCAGCGGCTCCTTGGGCTTTAAAGCAATATTTTACGCAAATCTGCCCCATCACCAGCGCACAAATAAGCGGGTGGGACATCAAAGATGGTCTTAGCCCCTTTTGCCCCTTGGGCAGCGAAGCGGGCAACGGCCCGGGCACAGGCGACCAGGACACAGGCGGTAAACTCGGGGTTGGAATCCAGCTTTAAGCTGTATTCTACCACGGCCTTATGTTCATTTTCCCAGCCGGTGGCACCGCTGCGGATGACGAAGCCGCCATGGGGGATTCCCTGATGGTCCCGGGCCAGCTCTTCGGCGGAAATAAAGTGGACGGTGGTGTCATAATCCGCGAAATAGTTGGGCATCCCGACGATTTCAGCTTCGATGGCAGCTTGGTCCGCGCCGTCTCTGGCGACGACGAAGCATTCCCGGGTGTGTTTTTCCCGGGTGGAAAGCTCTGGGTTGACACCACTGCGCACGGCCTCCAGGGCGGCATCCACGGGGATGGTATACTGACGGGCATCCACCACGCCTTCAATACGCCGGATGGCATCGGAATGGCCCTGACTGACGCCCTTGCCCCAGAAGGTATAATCCTGCCCCACAGGCAGGATGGCGTTGCCATAAACCCGGTTGAGGGAGAAGAGGCCGGGGTCCCAGCCTGCGGAAATCAGGGCAACATGGCCCGCTTCTGTGGCGGCTTTATCCACCGCTGCAAAGTGCTCTGGGATTTTGGCGTGGGTGTCAAAGCTGTCCACCACGTTGAAGCGCCCTGCAAAATCCGGGGTTTGCTGGGGGAGGTCGGTGGCGCTGCCGCCGCAGAGGATCATGACGTCGATGGTATCCTCAAAAGCTGGGGCATCCTCGACGCTGCGGACGGGGACCCCCTCTGTCAGAATGGTGAGAGTCTCCGGGGGCCGGCGGGTGAAGATGGCGACGAGCTCCATATCCGGGTTTTGTCGGATGGCGCATTCAACGCCCCGCCCCAGGTTCCCGTAGCCCAAAATACCGATTTTTATCATTGTGCTTCCTCCTCAAATTAAAATTCAATGCCGTATGATTGGATTCATTATAGCACAAATTTATTCTGTGGTGGAAATGGGTTTAATCTCGACTAGTCGAAAGCTGCGCAGGGGCTTGAAGAGCAGTACTGCGATGACAAGGCCAACCGCGGCCTGGAGCAGATTGAAGGGAATGTTAACCAGGGGGGATAGGGCGTTGCCGTACATTATGACCTCTGAGAGGTAATAAATGAAGGCCATGACGATGCTGGCACCAAAAAGGATGGCCATCTGGGTCCCTTTCTTAAGGCTGGGGTGGGCCATCGCCCAGGCAGTTAGCCAGGCCATGGTGCCCTTGGCTAGGATGGTGGGAATGATGTAGATGGCGTAGCCCGAGAAATAATCTGCAGAAGCAGCACCGACACAAGCGGCAAAGGTTCCGAGGATGGGCCCGAGGATATAGCCGCACAAAAAGACGGCACCGTCTCCCAGGTGAATATAGCCATTGGGGATGGGGATTTTGATGATGTAAATCATAATGAAGGTGATGGCAATCATCAAGGCAGTGTAGCAGCATTTTTTAGTGGTTATGGTCATGATCAATCTCCTGTGTTCTGTTTGTACCATTTATTATACTAAAAAACTGAACCACCGGATGGTTCAGTTTAAAAGTTTTTAATGGGTTCAGTTTATGCTTGTTCTTCAAAGATGGGGTAGGGCCCGCCAATGGGAAGGATAACTGAGGCGTGGAAGCTTTTGCCGGCCCCTTCGAAAAGGGCATTGCCGCCGTAGTTCTCAGCGGTTTGGCTGACATTGATGAGCCCAAGTCCAGAGCCGGTGGCTTTGGTGCTGTGAAACACATCCCCTTTGATATCCAGATTACCATTAAAGGTATTATCGACGGTGATAATGAGATTTTCTTCTAAAATCTGGAGGGCAACTTGGATGTGCCGCTCATCGGCAGGAAGTTCGGTGACGGCATCTAAGGCATTTTCCAATAGATTCCCTAAAATAATGCACAGCAGGGGATCGGGAATCATGGAGATTTCCGGAAGGTTGGCGTGGATCTCAAAGGAGACCTGGGCATCCAGGGCCTTGCTGCGATAGTAATTTAAAAGACTATCCACCAGCAGGTTATGGCACAAGGGAATGAATTCCCGCTGATCGACCATTTCGGTGTAGGTCTTCAGGTAATCCTGGATACGGAAGAGCCGCTCCTCGGCGGTGCCGCCATCCTCCTGGGAGGCTAAAGTGGACAGGGCCTGAAGATGATGGCGGAGATCGTGACGGGATTGTCTGGTATCCGCAATGGCCTGGCGCAGGTCCTTCATTCGCTGGGTTTGGAGGTCCAGAAGAAAGCGGGCCTGTTTTTCCTCCAGGGTCTTTTGGCTTTGTCGCCAGGCGCTTTTAAGGATGCTATATACATAAACATAAAGGAGCACGATATTCAGGATGATCCCGGACATGGCGAAAAGGCTGAAGGCATCTAAGGTAGTCAGGGGAAGGAGGAGACCGCCAAAGGATAAAAGGCCAAATTCAATGACGC
>NZ_JAYFPU010000011.1:0-1768 GCF_034927525.1 Christensenella sp. | reverse complement strand
GATTTTATGATAAGCTCCTCGGATTTTAAAAGAACCAGTCATTTGGAGGTTTTCGGGCTTGATATAAATGTCACCGCCATACTCGCTGCTATAAAAATCACTCTTGATCAGGGCGGTTTTTTTAATGATGGGGGCCAGGTGCTCCTGGGCCTGCTTCACTTCTGCCAGGTGATCCTGGTCTAAATAATGGTTAATTTTTTCTTGATCCATATTGACTCCTTGTTTATTGGTTTGCGTAAGGGATACGACTGGAATTATATTCATGCATTCTTAAGTATACAGAATACAGAAATAATGTCAATAACCTGAGGATTGAAGTTTTAGGAGATATGAAAGGTGGTGGAGTGGCTTTAAAAAATGAGCATCACATGGTATGATTATCCTATATATTTTTATAGAGAGGAAACGCTTATGACCTTTAATCCCAACAGTTCTTTTTTATTCATTCTGGCGGCCATCGTCATTATCTTCGTGCTGGCCCAATCGGCCTTCTTTTTGGTGCGGGCATTGCGCCAGGCCAAGGCCTCGGGCATGGATATGGCCCGGATTCGCCAATCGGTTTTATCCACGGCTATTTTTACCATCGCACCAGCGGTATCCATTCTTTTAGGGGTGGTGACCCTGGCTAAATTCCTGGGGCTTCCCCTCCCCTGGATTCGGCTTTCGGTGATCGGGGCTATTACCTACGAGCTGCCCGCGGCATCCTCCACGGCCACGGCCCTGGGGATTTCCCTATCGAGCCTCATTGGTGACCCCAAGGTGTACACGGCGATCCTCTGGGTGATGACCCTGGGAATTCTGCCGAGCCTGATCTACGTCCCCATTCTGTTCAAGCGCATCCAGCGGGGGCTGGTTTCCATGAAGGCCAAGGATAGCCGCTGGGGGGATCTCTTTATCGATGCCATGTTTCTGGGGATGATCTCCGCTTTCCTGGGGATGGTTTTTTCCACCATCAGCCAGGGCCTTGTGGGGTGGATTCCGGTTTTCGTCCTATTGTTTTCCGCGGCGGTCATGGGGGTCTGTGGTCTGCTCATTAAAAAATTCCACCACGCCTGGCTGGAGAACTATGCCCTGCCCATCAGTATGCTCTGCGCCATGATTTTTGCCATCTGGGTCACCCCGGTGATTGGAGGTTAAGTGATGAAGGATTTTAAAACCTATAACGACGCGACCTATCGCTACGGACTGCTTTGGATTTGGACGGCCATTGCGGTGCTCCTGGCGGTGCCGGTTATTGTTTGCCTGGTGTACGATGCCTGGCCCGAGGGCACGGCGGTGCTCAAGGGACTTTTGGGAGTGGCGCCCATTTACTGGACCGTTGGCCTGATCGAGGTGATTACCTACACCCCTATGCTGGGGACCGGGGGGACCTTCATCGGTTTTGTCACCGGGAATGTGACCAGTCTGAAGGTGCCCGCCGCATTAAATGCCATGGAGGCCATGGAGGTGAAGCCCGGCAGCGAGGAGGCGGAAATTGTATCCACCATCGCCATTGCGACCTCGGCCATTGTGACCACCATCATCATTTCTGTGGGGGTCCTCCTCTTTTCACTGCTGACCCCGGTGCTGGAATCCCCAGTGCTGAAGCCGGCCTTTGACAATATTCTTCCGGCCCTTTTTGGCGGCCTGGCCGTGGTATTTATTGGCAAGAGCTGGAAGATTGCCATGGCACCCCTGGTCTTTATGGTTCTGCTGTTTATCGCGGTGCCCAGTTTAGCCAGCTCTGTGGGGGTATTGGTCCCCGTGGGAGCCCTCATTGCCATTGGGG
>NZ_JAYFPU010000207.1:0-4179 GCF_034927525.1 Christensenella sp. | reverse complement strand
AAAGCGAAGCTCTGTGATGGGATACGAAATGCCTGCGTAGAAAATATTGAACAGGAGGACAATCAATGAAACGACCATTTTTTATCGGATTGATATTGATCCTATGCCTGTCGCTGTGTTCATGCGGTTCAACAGGTATCATTGAAAACGAACCGACTGCGTCGATAACGGAACAGCCCGCGCAACCGAGCGCAGCCTTACAGACCGAAGAATCAAATCCCGGAGTTTCGTTCCCCTTTGAAGACGATGAAGGGCGCACACGCTACCGTTTGGTGATAAACGGCACAGAGGTCGAGACGGAAAACTACCCCTTTACACTCCCGGATGAGCCAAACGGCGGCTATTATCCGATTGAGGACGTGCTGAACTGTTTT
Organism: Christensenella sp.; assembly: GCF_034927525.1. Taxonomy (NCBI): domain Bacteria; kingdom Bacillati; phylum Bacillota; class Clostridia; order Christensenellales; family Christensenellaceae; genus Christensenella; species Christensenella sp. The sequence goes on along the minus strand of NZ_JAYFPU010000207.1, from coordinate 3,805 downwards.
GGCGTGGCCTGCCTGACAAATGAAGATAAGAGCGCCTGTGCAACGGTAATTAACAATGCTCTCATTAAGGTATTCGCAGATTCGCCTACGCTGACCTACGGCAGCAAGACAATTTCTGCCGTGGACACCAAAGTTGTTCCTGTTGTGGTTGACGGGGCTTTATATGTCCCCAGTTTCTTCCTGATGCAGCTTTCAGACAGCAGTATTGTGGATTTCAGCGATGACCGAAGCGCGGCGACCCTGGAAACTGATATCGTCGTGGATGCATCAATATCGGGGCTTGTCGGCGTTGATGTCAGCGTGCTTGAACAGGGCGGCTCCAGTCAGGTAATAACCGAAGGAGAACACCGTTGCTCGAAGTGCGGCGGAGCCGGTGGGTATAACGAGCAGTATTTTGATCAGGTTATGGTCAATGGACGGTGGCAGCAAATACCCAAGAGCCGTTGGACACATTGCCCGGTTTGCGGCGGCAGTGGCACGGTAAACTGACCAAGAAGCGTTGTGAAAGTTATCGGTATCCAAGGCGTCTATACGTTAAGCGGTGAACTTTGGAAGGTGAATGCGTATGTGGCAGTGTTTATTCAAAGGGCTTGATTGGGATAGCCGGATTGAGGCGCATCAGCTTAAAATTGTGCAACGGACAAAAAGAGATATCCGGCTTTTTCAGTTATGGAAGAAAAGCCCCTATATCGAGGTGCGTATTGCGGCCATTTATAAACTGAAAAATCAAGAAATGCTCTCCCGCATCGCTCAGACAGAACATGTAGACGAGCTGCGTTATGAGGCCGTAAGAAAGCTGACGGATAAAACCCTGCTTGCCAAAATCGCAATTGAGGATGTGAGCGATTATATTCGGTACATTGCACATCGTAAGTATGCCTGCCGTAAGGGGGACAAATTGTGGGACGCCTCCGAAATGGATGCGGACGCGGAAAAAGTGATCTCTGCGATTATGGAACGTAATACCCATCTGCACTTTCTCGCAAAAGGTCAGAGAATTGATGAGGAATGGTGGTGAACCGCCGCCCGAACAGCGAAAGTATCGGTAAAGGTTGGTCAATAAGATGAGTACAATAAAAGAGATTTCAATTCGATGTGCCGTTTGTGGCATAGAAAGCAAACAGGCTATATTGACCTCATACAGCCTGTTCGGTGAGTCTGACTTGGATTTTCGTCCAGCTCCGATGCTGCGCTCAACGATGAAATATTGGTTGATGGAGTGTCCAAACTGCGGGTATGTGGTAAAAAATCTACGCATATGGCCATGTGCCGCCAAAGAAACCCTGCGTCATATTTATAGCGGGGTGGATGCAAGTCTGCCTTTTTTCGCACATGCCTTTCATAAACGGGCGCTGTATTGCGAACATGTCCGGGACGCTACCGGCGCGTTGCGTGCCTATCTTTGCGCGGCATGGGCCTGTGACGATGCGGAGGATGAGATTCACGCTATGGCCATGCGGCTCAAATGCCTGGAACTGGCACAGAAAAAGCTGCACTGCTGCCGCCGCAGTAAATGGCGCAAGCACATGCAGCTCATTGCTGACCTGCTGCGCCGAACTCAGAATATATCGGCCCTGCGCAATATGGACACGAATGACCGTCGGCTTGATTATATGACACGCGAGCTGTTGATTTATCAAAAGGCTCTTGCGGAAAAACATGATTTTTCAGCGCATAACCGAGCCGAGATCGACTTGGAGCCATTTGATGATTTTAATGAAAGGAAGTCCAGTGACGGCCCTGATCCGTCCTACGAACTTGAAACAGATCTGGCACAGGCATTGTCCGTGCATCCAGAGGATCGTACAGAAGCATTGGAAAGGCTTGATTTCCTGCGTCCACATGAACTGAATCTACCGTACCATGCGTATGACGCAGTGCTGCGGCAGCATCGGGGCTTGCCTGTAAGCACAGATAATCCATATGATGTCGAAGACATTGCCACGGTTGTAAACAGCGAGTTTCTCGATATGATGGAAACCTTTGCGGTGCCGCATAGTATGGCGCGTGAGCGGGTTACGCTTCAAAACAAAACTTGCATGGCTATACTGTATCAGCTTTATACTAGTCCGTATCTTGATCAAGAATGGAAGAATTATGCCAATGCGCAGGAACGGTTATACCTGATGCGTATCGACGATTTGTTTTCCGATGATAGCTATCTGGTCGGATTGATCGAATGTAAAATACAAGGAGAAAAATGTTTTCTAGGTCAGCGGAACCATTTCCGCCGTCATCCACGCCGGTTACTTAGAAGGATATCGGGAAGAACTGTGTACAGGCGGCACCAATTCCGGCACGTACTACGTTTATGAGTGGAAGCAGATCTCCTGATTGAGTGTCTGAGCGGACAAGGGGTGAGAATGATGAGCGATATACAGGAAGCGGTTCGCTGGGAAATCAGCGTACCCATATTTAAGAATACGGTTATTTTGAAACAGCTCGGGCTTGCCATCGGTATCCCCTTCGGTTTGGTCGCTCTTGTCATTGTACTTGTATCAGGGAGAAGCCGGGATACCCTGTATGCGCTCGGGTTCATCGCCGCGCTGCTGATCCTGACATGGCTTTTTGTCATGGCGTTCTACAGGGGCAAATACGAGGCGGAGTTCGTACTGGACGGGAAATGCGTCCTCTGCCGGACGCAAGCAAAGCAGGCAAGAAAGAACCGGATCGTCAACACTTTGACCGTGATGCTGAGCCTGCTTTCCGGCAAGACCGCCGCCGCAGGCGCGGGGATGCTGGCGCAATCACGGCAAGAAGTTTCTCTCCGGTGGAACCGCATCACAAAGGTGAAATACAAACCCAAAAGCTGCACCATCCTTTTGCGGGGTGGCTGGACGGAACAGATTGCGCTGTTTTGCACAGGTGAAAATTATGAGCAGGTTGAATCTTTTGTGCGCCGGAATATACCGCTTCCTAAGAAGGGAGACGACAGATGAAAAGAAAGCTCTTGCCAAGGATTTTCATTACACTATTGGGAGCGGCGCTCATCCTTTGGGGAGCTGGCAAAATTGCGCTAGGTATCATCGGTGAGCCGGAGAAAGCCGTTATAACCCATATTCGACGTGAAGGCGGGGAACTAACCGACATCAAGCCTGGCCGATACACTTACAACATCAGCTACACCTTTACGCTGCCCGATGGCAAAGAAATAAATGGATTCACAAAGCAAATTGGGGATGGAGTATATCTAAAGGCAGATGGCACATCAACCGTGCAGATACGATATTTACCTGGCTTTCCGTATTTCAGCGCACTGGAGAAGGAAGTTGGAATGGGTGTCGGCCCGCTTGTTCTGATTGTAGCTGGGGGTGTTTTGGTTTTTTTGATGGTTAGACCTACAAAGGTAGATAACGGACACAAATAAATAAGCCAAGGGCAAACCCGGCAAAAGCCGGGGACGCAAAGCCGAGGATCTAAGGCCGTAGACGATTTATTTTCTAATAATAGCTATCTGGTCGGACTGATTGACCCAAGAACACTTGATAAGCCCAAATAGCCTTGCCGAATTCTCTGCGGTCTGCATACATCATTATATTGAAACGCCAAAGTGTAAATCCACGCTTTGGCGTTTTTTCATCTGAAAGTATTTTTCTCAGGTAAGATGAACATATAAAAACGATTATTAAAACTACTCATAAGGAGGAACGCCTCATGATTTATCTTACAGGAGATATTCACGCTTCCCATGGTATTGAAAGGCTTTCGGATAAAGGCTTCCCCGAACAAAATGGGCTTACAAAATCCGATTACGTGATTATTTGCGGCGATTTTGGGTGTGTGTGGGATGGCGGCAAGCAAGATC
>NZ_JAYFPU010000303.1:0-2344 GCF_034927525.1 Christensenella sp. | reverse complement strand
CGCCCTATTCAGACTCGCTTTCGCTGCGGCTCCACACCTGAAGTGCTTAACCTCGCTACATACCGTAACTCGTTGGCCCGTTCTACAAAAAGCACACCGTCACTTGCGCTCCGGCTGCTTGTAAGCATTCGGTTTCAGTTTCTCTTTCACTCCCCTCCCGGGGTTCTTTTCACCTTTCCCTCACGGTACTGTTCACTATCGGTCACTGGGTAGTATTTAGCCTTGGGGGGTGGGCCCCCCTGTTTCAAACCGGGTTTCACGTGTCCGGTCCTACTCTGGTGCCACTCCTGCATTACATACATTTCGCCTACGGGGGTTTCACCCTCTGTGCCGGACCTTTCCAGAGTCCTTTGGCTATACATGTAATGTCCTTTGAGTGGTCCACAACCCCGGCAGTAAACTGCCGGTTTGGGCTCTTTCCCTTTCGCTCGCCGCTACTTAGGAAATCGATGTTTCTTTCTACTCCTCGGGGTACTTAGATGTTTCAGTTCCCCCGGTTTCCCTCCATAACACTATGTGTTCATGTTATGGTACCAGATCTTTACTTCTGGTGGGTTTCCCCATTCGGATATCTGCGGGTCAAGGCCTATTTGCGGCTCTCCGCAGCTTTTCGCAGCTTATCACGTCCTTCTTCGGCTCCTGGTGCCAAGGCATCCACCATATGCTCTTTTTAGCTTGATCTTTTAAGCTTTTTTAGTGAATCTCTCAGCTTGTTGCAACTTAGTATTTTTCATACTTCGTTACCCGATAATATTACTTCGTAATTATTATCTCTTTGTACGGTATTGTGCAGTTTTCAAGGTACAAGGAAACAGTTCACGTAGTGAATGTTTCCACGTTGCAAGGAATGGAACACGATCCTTCGTGTGGATTCCGACGCAACAGGCCTGGAAGGCCATTTGTTCTCCTTTGTCATTTTGACTCCGGAATTTATATTATACATGCCAACCTTATCTAAATCAACATGTATATTATCTCTTTTTTGTCTCATAACTCAACTGTAATTCGGTTGCTTCAGGGGTCAAAGTCACTCCGCTAGTGCTACGTTTCACACTAAGGAATGTCGGTCTTTATTTTCTCCGTTGCACTGCGAAAAACTTGGTGGGCTCAAGTGGACTCGAACCACCGACCTCACGCTTATCAGGCGTGCGCTCTAACCGCCTGAGCTATGAGCCCTTGTCTTTGCCTGCTTCGCGGGTCAAATGCCTCCGCATGTGCTACGGCACAAATTAATGAATGTTGGTCTTTTTCTTTGCTACGCAGCCTCCAATTTACTCCGCTGTGCTCCGTATCAAATTATGGAATGTTGGTCTTTTTCTTTGCTACGTAAAGAAAAAGTTGGTGGAGATAAACGGGATCGAACCGTTGACCCCCTGCTTGCAAGGCAGGTGCTCTCCCAGCTGAGCTATACCCCCATTCACATGAAGGATTTGATCCTTCAAAACTAGACAGTGTAAATGAAAATTATCCATATTCTTTTAGTTAGATTTTCATATTTTAAAGGTAAGAATATTTCGCATAAGAAATTCTATGCACTGTTGCTGTCACACTCAGCTTCCACTGAGTGTTCTCACAACAGAGAATTTCTAACTGCGAAGATATTCCTTCGACCTATAGGATATACAGAGTATTTCATCTGTAGTTCTCCTTAGAAAGGAGGTGATCCAGCCGCACCTTCCGATACGGCTACCTTGTTACGACTTCACCCCAGTCGCTAACTTCACCTTCGACGGCTATCTCCTTTCGGTTAATTCACCGGCTTCGGGTGCTTCTAACTCCCATGGTGTGACGGGCGGTGTGTACAAGGCCCGGGAACGTATTCACCGCGACATGCTGATTCGCGATTACTAGCAACTCCATCTTCATGCAGGCGGGTTTCAGCCTCCAATCCGAACTGAGGGTGCTTTTTAGAGTTTTGCTCGCTGTCTCCAGCTCGCTTCCCGTTGTTACACCCATTGTAGCACGTGTGTAGCCCAGAACATAAGGGGCATGATGATTTGACGTCATCCCCACCTTCCTCCGAATTGTCTCCGGCAGTCTCACTAGAGTCCCCAACTTAATGATGGCAACTAGCAATAAGGGTTGCGCTCGTTGCGGGACTTAACCCAACATCTCACGACACGAGCTGACGACAACCATGCACCACCTGTCTATCTGTCCCGAAGGACTTCTCCCATTACGGATTATTCAGACGATGTCAAGTTCTGGTAAGGTTCTTCGCGTTGCTTCGAATTAAACCACATGCTCCGCTGCTTGTGCGGGCCCCCGTCAATTCCTTTGAGTTTCAACCTTGCGGCCGTACTCCCCAGGCGGGATACTTATTGCGTTTACTGCGGCACGGAAG